>JAGUQW010000013.1 GCA_030154445.1 Spirochaetota bacterium
ATAATAATTTCAATATCTTTAAGAGTTTGATTGATGACAGAGTCGAGACATTCACGAAGAAAAGCTTCGGTATTATAAACAGGGATAATAACAGATATTTTAGGAGTCATTTTATTTCCTTATGATAGTGAATATTTTTTTTAATTATTGTGAAATAGTGTTGTATCATTATCTCTTTGTTGGGATTTTATCCCAAGATGTTCATAAGCTCTAAAAGATGCCACTCTTCCTCTAGGGGTACGCTGTATGTATCCTTTTTGAATCAAATAAGGTTCAATAACATCTTCTAATGTTTCAATTTCTTCGTTAAGAGTAGCGGCAAGAGCTGAAATCCCTACAGGACCACCTTGATAAAACTCTATGATTATTTGTAATAATTTTCTATCTACAGAATCCAATCCTTCATGATCAATTTCTAATTTTTGTAGTGTTTGATCTATAAATTCAGAATGAGCTTCTGATATATTTGCAACTAATGCAAAATCAGAAATTCTTCTTAACAATCTGTTGGCAATACGAGGAGTGCCTCTAGAACGACAGGCCAACGCTTGAGCTCCAGAATCGTTTATATTTACTTGTAGGATTTTGGCAGAGCGTTTGATAACATCTGATAGTTCTTGCTCATTGTAAAATTCCATTCTTTCTATAATTCCAAAGCGAGATCGTAACGGTGCTGATAAAGATCCTGCCCTAGTAGTTGCTCCTATAAGAGTGAATCTTGGTATAGAAAAAGATAATGTTTTAGCTCCCGTTCCTTCACCAATAATAATATCTACTTTGAAATCTTCCATAGCTGAGTACAAAATTTCTTCTAGTGTTTTTTTGAGTCTATGTATTTCGTCAATAAATAATACCTCACCCTCTTGAAGACTGGTAAGGATAGCCATCAAATCACCTTGTTTGTCTAATGTTGGCGCAGATGTTATTTTGATGGGAGCTTCTAATTCTGTAGCGATAATATGACTAAGTGTTGTTTTACCTAGCCCAGGAGGCCCATAAAGCAATACATGATCCATAGCTTGATTTCGTTTTCGTGCCGCTTCTATATAAATAGAAATATTCTCTTTGATTTTACTTTGACCAACAAATTCGTGTAGTCGTTGAGGGCGGAGGGTATCCTCAACATCAACAACTTGATGATGAGGATTGATTATATTTTCTTCTATCATAAATGATTTATCTCAATTAATATGTTTGTATACAGTTATAGAATATACTTATGGTATCATAACATATTACGGTATAAATTGTCAATAATGAATAGGGCATGATGAATCGATATATTTATTTATAAAATATACAAGTTATATTTTTGATATTTTAATAGTTAGTCATTATAATATAAAATATTCTTTATGGGAAAAAATAATAATGACATTAAAAGACTTGTTTCCAACCATTGAATTTTCTACAGATATTACTATTCAAAACATTCAAAATGATTCCAGACATGCTAATAAAGATACTTTGTTTGTAGCTTTTACTGGTTTTGAAATAGATGTGCATGATTTTATAGATGATGCATATCAACATAGTTGTCGTTATTTTTTGGTTGCTCAGAATAGACTTATTGCTTTACAAGATTCTTATAGGGATGCCTTATTTATCCCTAGTATAAATCTCAAAGAAGATATGTCGCAAGTGATCTTAAAATTTTATAATTATCCTGACAAAGAATTGGTGTTGATTGGTGTAACAGGTACTAATGGTAAAACTACCACAGCTACGTTGATCAATCAAAGCTTGCAATTGATGGGTGCAAAAACAGCTTGTTTTGGTACTGTGGAATGGGTTGTTGGAGATATTGTTTATCCAGCACCAAACACAACTCCAGATTTTTTGACATTGATCAAATTATTACGCCAAGCAATAGATCAAAAGGTAACTCATGTTATTATGGAGGTTGCTTCTCATGCTTTGGATTTGGGACGTGTGGAAAACTTGAATTTTGATTGTGCTTTGTTCACAAATTTGACTCAAGATCATTTGGATTATCATGGGACTTTTGAAAAGTATTATCGTGTTAAATCTCAATTATTTTTAAAATTGTTGGCTCAATCTTGTAAAAAAAACAAAAAATCATTTGTTAATGCAGATGATTTGTATGGACAACGCTTGTTAAAAGAACTAGGAGAAAGAGGTGTTCCAACAACTTCCTTATCTATAGAAGGACAAGGGGTTTGGAATGCTACTAATATCAATCTTACTATCAATAACACTGAATTTACACTAAGTAATGGGGAGATATCTATTGCTGTGAATAGCAATCTTCTAGGCATGATAAATGTTCAAAATATTATGATGGCTTTTGTCTTATTACGGCATCTTGGTTATTCGGATGATAATATTTTGTCTCATATACCTAATATAACAATTCTTGGTCGTTTGCAAAAAGTGAATTCTCCAAAAGGGGTTGTTTTTCTTATTGATTATGCACATACGCCAGATGCCTTGGAAAAAGTGATTTCTGTTGTTAATGATACTTTATCTTCTGGTAAAAAATCCATTGTGGTTTTTGGTGCTGGAGGAGATAGGGACACATGTAAAAGACCATTAATGGCACAAGCTACTAAAAATGCTCATATAAAAATCGTAACATCTGATAATCCTAGGACAGAAGATCCGATGTTAATTATTCAAGATATTATGAGAGGTTTTGATTCTATGACTAATATCTATCAAGAAATTGATAGAGTGCAAGCCATTCGTTTGGCTTATCAAAAAGCTGATCGAGGGGATGTTGTTTTAGTAGCGGGAAAAGGACATGAAAATTATCAAATTATCGGCAAAAGCAAGATTCATTTTTCTGATATAGAAGAAATTCAAAAATTATTATAGTCAAATAAGGAATATCAATGAAGTTTGCTATCATCACGAATGATGAACATCTATCTTCACTTTCTCATGTAGACCCTTCGCAACTTATGTCAACGATTTCTAACACGAATAAGAATATTTGTATTTTGGATTATTATCCAGATTCAAATGTTTCATCACAGTTAATACAAGAGGGTTTTAAAATCATCCTATTGTCTGATTTGATTCGTCAAGCTAGTGCTGTTACTATACCTAATTTTTCTGATATTATGAATAGAGAAGAGAATCCTATTAGCAGTGTAGATCTTACTAATTTTTATAAAGGTAAAACTGTTTTTGTAACTGGAGGAGAAGGTTTTATAGGATCGGAAATCGTGGACAATTTGCTTCGATTATCTATTGAAAAAGTAATTGTTTATGGACATGGAGAAAATAGTGCAAGCACTCTTTGTAAAAAATATCATCAAGACAAACGCTTTGAATTTATTTTGGGAGATATTAGAGATAAGCACAAATTATTCAGAAGTATTAAAAACTCTCATCCTAATATAGTGTTTCATGCAGCGGCACACAAACATGTTCCTGTATTGGAATTATATCCTGAAGAAGCTATAAAAACTAATGTTATCGGTACAGTTAATACTATAGAAGCGGCAATAGCTGCATCTGTAGGACATTTTGTTTTGGTATCGACAGACAAAGCTGTCAATCCTATTTCTGCCTTAGGGGCATCCAAAAGAATTGCTGAAAAAATTTGTCTAGCTATGGATGAGTTTGTTCCAAATATGCATATTACTACTGTTCGTTTTGGAAATGTTTTTGGCTCTGTGGGAAGTGTAGTTCCTATTTTTTTAGATCAAATTGCACATAATACCCCTCTGACTATAACAGATCCATCGATGTTACGTTATTTTATGTCTGTAAATGAAGCTGCTCGATTGGTATTACTTGCCGTAACAACAGAAGAAGGTAATTTATTTTCTTTTGATATGGGTGATTCTATCAGTATAGGCAAATTAGCACAGCGTTTGGTTGAATATATAGGTTTCAAATTTGATATCAAAGATGTTAGTATTATAGGTAATAGAGGTGGCGAAAAAGACGCAGAAGAATTAACATATGCTTTTGAACAGATTCTTACCTCCAAGCATAAAAAATTATTCGCCCTTCGAAATACAGAGCAATCTTGGACTCAAGAGCAAGTGAAAGAGGTTTGTGAAACCCTTTCTCATGTTATGGTTCATGGATCTTGTGATGAGATTTTAGAATCATTACAAAAATACATTCCTTAAGGTTTACTATGAAGATAATACCATTTTCTCCTCCTTGTATTAATGAAGATGATATCTTAGCCCTTACTGATGTTTTAAGATCTGGGTGGATTACTTCAGGTAGTGTTGGAGAAGAATTTACAGCATTATTAACTAATTATAATAAAGCTCATAGCACTGTTTTAACAAATTCTGCAACCTCAGCATTATTTGTAGCGTTAATAGCTATGGGGATAGGTGAGGGTGACGAGGTAATAACAAGCCCTTATACTTTTGCAGCAACAGCTAATGTGATTTACCATACAGGTGCTAAAGTTATTTTTGCTGATGTGGCTAAGGATTCTTTTTATATAGATCCAGAAGATGTTTATAAAAAAATCACGCATAATACCAAAGCGATTATTCCTGTTGATTTTTCTACAGCACATGATTTGATTTTTGATACTCAAATCCTTGCTCAGCAATTTAGCTCCAATAATAAGTTTCAAGAATCCTTGGGGAGACCCTTGATTTTATCGGATAGTGCTCATGCATTGGGATCTCGTTTTTTAGATAGTCAATCAGATATGGCAGCTTATTCTTTTCATGCAGTGAAAAATTTGACTACGGCAGAAGGTGGGGCTTTGAGTTTTTCTTCTTTTAATGATAATCATTTGGACAATGAGTTTCACGCTCTACTCAAGGCTTATATTCTGCATGGTCAAAATAAAAGTGCTAGAGAAAAATTTACATCAGGCTCTTGGGAGTATGATATTGTTATTCCTGGTTATAAGTACAATATGCCTGATGTATTAGCAGCTTTAGGGCTTTCTCAATTAAAGCGTTATAAAAGTACGATCTTACCTAATAGAAGATCACTTATGTCTCATTACAAACAATTATTACAAGATTATAATATCATTATAATGGATGAGTCTTGTATGTTTGATCACATAAAAAAATCATCATGTCATTTAATGACTATACGCATTCGTGATTATAATGAAGTACAGCGTAATCAATTGATGATGTATTTTTTGGAAAATGGTGTACACACTAATGTGCATTACAAACCTCTCCATATGATGACAGTGAATAAATATTATCAATATCAAGGATCACTTCCTCATAGTTATGCTCAATATAGTAATGCCATTTCTTTACCTCTCCATAATGGGATGAGCTTAGAAGATGTAGAATATGTAGTAGAAATACTATTAAAAGGTCTGGACTTATGAAATTAGCAATTAATGGTCGTTTTTTAACACAACAAATCACAGGAGTACAGCGTGTTGCTTATAATTTTGCAGTAGAGCTGGTCAAACAAGCGTCAATATATAATACTACTGCTACTGTATACACACCTTTAGATACCATACAAGAATCTATGTGTCAGATTTTAAAGCCACAAAAATTATATTCAGCAAAACCATATTTATTATTTTGGGAACAAATAAAGTTACCTTTTCAAGTAACAAAAACAAAAGAGTTTTTATTAAATTTTGGTAATGTAGCACCATTATTTGGATTGAAAAATCAGGCTGTAATGATACATGATGTTGCTTTTTTGAGGCATCCTAAATGGTTTTCTAATATATTTTCTTTGTATTACTGTTTTGTTATTCCTATTATTGCCAAACATGCAGCATTTATAATGACAGTCAGTGAATTTTCTAAAAAAGAAATTATAAATACTTTGAATGTAGATCACAAAAAAGTTGTTGTACTCCCTTTATGGTTGAATTCAGAATTTGACCTAGAGATCAACAAAGAGATTAATGAAGATAACGATTCTTACATATTAACAGTAGCTAGTCTAGATCCTCGTAAAAATTATATATCTTTATTGCATTCTTTTATAGGATTAAATAAAAAAAATGTTAATCTATATGCTGTTGGAGGAAATTCTAAAAATTTTGCTCGGGATATAGAATATAATGTTTTTAGAGAACATAGCAGTATTTCTTTTTTAGGACGCTGTAAAGATAAGGAATTAATTCAACTTTATAATAGAGCGATGTTTTATTGTAGCATGTCTTTTTATGAAGGTTTTGGACTACCTACTTTGGAAGCAATGGCTTGTGGTTGTCCTTTGTTATTATCAGATATTCCGTCTCATAGAGAAGTTGCTGGAGATGCAGCTATTTATGCTGATCCTAATAATCCTTACGAAATACAACAAAAAATGATAGAAATTATAAATAATACAGAATTAAGAAAAGATCTTGTGATAAAAGGAAAAGAAAGGGTTTTATTATTTCAAAAAGATCAAACGCTACAAATTTTATGGGATAGGCTAAAAAATTATGTTTAAAAAAGAAGTTGCAATATTTATTAAAAAATATCCTACAGAAATTATGGGTATTTATTTTTCTATTGTTTTTTGCTTACTAGCTTTGGTTTCATTATTTATTCAGCCTATAGATAATATTGTAACCATTCCTTTACCTTTAGCTATTACTGTTTTTACACTTTTATTATCAGGATTGATTTCTATTTATTTGTATGCAAATTATTCTGAAATAAAAGCTTGGAGAAAATTTGCTGAATTATTTATCATGCTAGCTGCAATATGCGCTTCTTTGTCAGATGGATTTTGGATATTTTTGACAGTTGCTACTATCATTATTATTGCGGGAAATATATATGAGAAAACATTAATATTAGATAATACTATTATTTATGGGTGGTTAGGGATGCTAGGGATTTCTATGATTTCTTCTTTTTTTGCTGTTGAATCTCGCGTGATGTCTTTTTGGGCTACTTTTGGTTTGGTATTATATACTTGTTTTTTTATAGCTGTATACAATCAAAATTTTATTCGAGAACGAGGTACAGAATTTGTGCAACGAATAGGGATATTATTATCATTTTCTATTATTAGTACGGTGATTTTTTCTTTATGGCATTATAACATGCCTTATTATATTGATGTATTAATTTTTAGATTCCAAGCCAGTACAGGCACAGATTCTTTAGGGATGGCTTCTATTTATGGTAATTGGCCAACACACTCCAGTGCTTTTTTGAGTTTAGCTTTTTGGGTATTAATAGGTATTCGATCTACATATAATTTATCAAAAACAAGAAAAATTATTATTAATAGTGGTATCATTTTTTCTTTTATTGGTACTTTAGCGACTTTATCACGTAATGCTTTTTTATTTTTAGGGATCTCTATTGGGATGAGCTTGTTAATTTTGATCATCCAAAAAAAGCAAAAACGATGGTTTTTTTTCTTACTAGGAATAGGAAGTGTTTTTTTAGGAATACTTTATTATCTTGTAACACATTTCCAAAAATGGAGAGAACTATTTACCAATCCTTTGCAACAATTTACAATAGCGTCAAGAATAGATCAATATCAATTTGGTATAGAACAAATACAACAAAATGATAATTTTCTCATAGGAATAGGATTGATGAATTTTGGCCCTTTCTATCAACGAATGATGAATGATATTAACTTATCAGATTATTTACATCAATTGTTTTTATCTATAATCTTAGAGATTGGTTATATAGGAATTATAATATTTCTATTTTTACTTTATCTAATAGGTAGACAAATTATTTTGAATTATCGAGCTAATAACAATAATATGATATTTCTTGTGGTATTTTTTTCATGGTTAGCTACGGGAATATTTGACAACTGGCTTTATTTTATATGGTCTTCCACTTTATTTATGATATTGATAGCATTAGGATCAAATAATAATAATAATAAAAGTATAAAATTTAATTAAGATATAATAGAAGTTATCATCTGTGAAAAAGGGCATTTTATGAAAAAAAATATTTGTGTAATCGCAAATGGTTACGCTGAAGAAATTATGGCAGCAAAATTAATGACAGAAATACAAAAAGAATTACAAATTCAAAAAAAAATAGACAAATTTCAATTTGTAGGTGGATCTTTAGTGAGTTCTGGACGCTGGTACTATAAAGAACAATTTGCTACTTTTTTTACAGGTGGTATGACGCCCTCTGGTGGTTTTCCAACGCGTTCTTTTGCTGGTTTTTTAGCAGATCTAGGAGCGGGAGCTTTTTTAACTCCTTTTAAATTTAAAGATAGGATCAAAGAGTGGAGTAAATATAATTTGGATATTATTATTGTTGTAGGTGATTTTTTATTGATGACCTTGGTCGTACCTGCTTTGAAAAACAACAAAAATGTTCCTATGGTTTTTATCCCAACAGCTAAATCAGATTATATACAATCACATTTTAAAATAGAAAAACATTTCATAAAAAAATATGCAACGATCTCTTTTCCTAGAGATCAAAGTACAGCTGATGATTTTGTGAAATTTGGAATAAAGACTCAATATTATGGTAATTTAATGCAAGATTTGTTAGACCATAAAACACCATTAATTACTTCTAAGATACCTGTTGCAGCACTATTACCTGGAAGTAGAGAAGAATCTTATGGTAATTTAGAAATGATGTTAAATTTATTACCATTTATTAAAACACCTATTCATTGGGCTTTTGTACAAGCGGGAAGTCTTAGCAAAGAAAAAATCAAGGAAGTTTTTCTTCATAAAGCTTGGAAATGTGAGAATTTAGACGATGAAATTCCTATATGGGAAAAAGACTCTCATCAAGTATATTGCTATTCTTCAGCAATGTTTGATAGTGTTGCTTTATCTTGTATTTTTGCATTAAGTTTAGCTGGTACTGCGGGAGAACAAATAGCAGGACTTGGAAAGCCAATTATAGGTTTTAGAGGAACTGGCCCGCAAAGTACTAGGCGTAGAATGGAAGATAATGCCAAATTATTAGGTGAATCTTTTGTTTTTGTTGAAAATTATCCTAAGGCTGTTGTTAAGGAAATAGATAGTTTAATACATAATAGCCATGAAAGAAATCGTTTGGGTACTATTGGTATATCACATATGGGTGAACCTGGAGCAACTAAAAAGATAGCACAATATATAGTAAACAATCTTTTGAGTAAATAATCGAGGAAATTAATGAATATTACTTTTACAGGCACGCATGGAATAGGCAAAACAACCTTGGCAACTTGGTTGGCAACCACTTTAAATATGTCCTATATTCCAGAATTCGCTCGTGAATTTTTAGAACAAGGTTTTCAAATTAATTCTCCAGAAGATTTTATTGATTTTGAAACCCAAATATTAATGAAAAAAATAGAAAGTGAAAAAACTGCTTTAAGTTTGGGAAAGGGAATGGTTTCTGATAGGTCATATATGGATTATACGGTTTATCTCAAAAATGGCTTATCTCGTTTTCCTTATGAATTGATAAAAGATTTGAAGATTAAGGATCAAAAAGTTATTCATTTTTTTAATGATTATGAAAGTTCTTGTAGAGAACATAATGAAATCTATGATATAATTTTTTTTTTAACACCTTTTTCAGAATTTATTTCTCCAGAATTTGATTATAGAGAAAAAAATCCCTTTGCAACTAATATTATTCAAGATCTTTTATTTAATGAATATAGAGAAGAAATAAATACTAATAGAGTAGTAATAATCAAAGAAAAAGATTTACTTAAGCGTCAAAGCTTAATTATTCAAACACTGAAAAAAAGAGGATTTCTTATATAATATAATTATTATTAGGATAATGAACTTTAAAAATAAAAAATATATATGATGTCTCAAAGCATTATATAAGCCTTGATAAAATAAAGCTCTCTTTGTAAAAGAGAGCTTTATTTTTTATAATGTATTCAAATGTTGAGGAAGGAAATCTTTGGTGATGATAGTTGTATTAGATAATACAACAGCTGTTTCTATAGCATTTTGTAGCTCTCTTATATTTCCTGGCCATGGATATTTTAAAAAAATATTTAAGACTTCTGGAGAAAATTCAATAATATTTTTATTATATTTTTTAGTAATTCTTTGTAAGAATTCTATGGATAATTTTGGAATATCTTCTGTTCTCTCTCTAAGAGGTGGTATTGTGATTTCAACCACATTTAATCGATAATAAAGATCCTCTCTAAAAGTTCCATTTTTAACCGCTTGTTCAAGATTTTTATTGGTTGCGGTGATAATACGGATATCGACAGTGATAGTCTCTTCTCCACCAACTCTCTCAAACTCTCTTTCCTGCAATACACGGAGTAGTTTGACTTGTACATGGGGACTAATATCACCGATTTCATCTAAAAAAATAGTACCACCATCAGCTCTTTCAAATCTACCTTGTCTTTTTGTTGTAGCACCTGTAAAAGCCCCCTTTTCATGTCCAAATAATTCACTTTCTAGTAATGTTTCAGGTAAGGCTGCACAATGTACTTTAACGAAAGGTCCGTTAATTCTTTCACTGTTTTCATGTATGGCATTAGCAAACACTTCTTTGCCTACGCCACTTTCTCCTAATAATAAAACAGTAGCATCTGTTGGAGAAACTTGCTTGAGAATGTCAATCATTTTGTTTATTTGAGGGGAATTACCAATGATATCTTTAAATCCTTTTCGTTGATCTAGCCTATGTTCGAGTTCTTTTGAATGCTGTTGACTTTTAGTAGAAGATAAGGCTCTTTGTATTAATAGAAATAATTTTTCTAAGTGTACTGGTTTGGTTAAAAAATCATAAGCACCAATTTTCATAGCATTAATAGCATCATCTAAACCAGCATGTCCTGTAAGCATAATAATAGGAATCATAGGATGTTTTTTTTTTGCTTGAGTTAAAAATTCAATACCATCTATTCCGTGCATTTTAACATCACAAATTACCAAATCTGGCAAAAATAAATTTAATTTTTCTAATCCTTGCTCACCATTTTCAGCACTTTGAACAGTATATCCTTCTTCTTGTAAGGCAAAAACAATACCACTACGAATATTTTCTTCATCATCAATGACTAAAATCATTTTTTTTGCCATGGGTATCCTCGAATATAAATATTTGTATTAAATTATTATAGGAGATATCCCTTTTAAAATCAATGTTTGTAAATTCATAAAATATGAAATGTAATTGCTTTTTTCATAATTGTGCACTATAATATTACTATGTTATTATTTATTATGGAGAATGAATGTACTTAATATTGGGTTTTACAAATAGAACCTCTTATCTATTAGCGTGTTATTTGTTACAAAATAAAAAAGAAAAACTTGTTATTGTCGATCAACAAAACACCATAAATCAGCAAGATATGTTACTAGAATTATCTAAGCTTGGCACAGTTTATAATGAGCTAGGCAGTCAAGAAGTGACTCTTTTAGACAAATATCCTATACAAAAAATATTTATTAGTCCTGGAGTTCCACGGTCTATTTCATTGATTCAAAAAGCATTATCTCTGGGAATAGAGATTCTTAATGACATAGAATATTTTTATCGAGAATTTCCTGATAGAACTTATATCGCTGTAACAGGAACAGATGGAAAAACAACAGTTACAACATGGTTAGGGGATACTATTGCTACAGAAAAACCTGTTGTATTGGTTGGAAATATAGGAATTCCGATATTTGAATATGCTGATCTTTATTATCAAGATCATATTTTTGTAGTAGAATTATCGAGTTTTCAATTGGAATCTATACAACAATTTCACCCTCATATCGCTGTTATTACTAATATTCATGCGGATCATTTAGATCGTTATGATGATATAAATCACTATGCATCAATTAAAAAAAATATATTTACGAATCAAAATGCAACAGATCTAGCTCTTATAAATAAAGATAATAACTATACTCATTCTTTTGCTATAGATATCAATGCTGATATCAAATATTTTTCATTAATTAAAGAAACAAATTGGTATTATAAAGATAAAAAAATATATACAGATAATAAAGTATTCATTAATACCAAAGATTTGAAAGTTGTAGGAATCCATAATTTTCAAAACGCTATTATTGTATCAATAATAGCTTCGGCCTTGGGTATTAGTCAAAATAATATCTATAAAGCATTAACAGAATTTCAAGGGGTTGCTCATCGTTTGGAATTTGTAGATAATAAAAATGGTGTATTATTTTATAATGATTCTAAGTCTACTACCGTACAATCTCTTAAATTAGCGATACAATCTTTTAATAGACCGATATTATTACTTGCTGGTGGAAGATCCAAAGGAATGGATTTTAGTGAAATTAGAGATATCATCAAACAAAGCACTAAAAAAATTTTTGTTTTTGGAGAATTAGCAGAAGAGCTTTCCAGAGTATGGTATGATTCAGAATCTTATGTATGTAAGACATTAGAAGAAGCTTTCGATATGGCATTGTTATATGCAGAAGAGCAAGATATTGTATTACTCTCTCCTGGAGGGACTTCGTTTGATGAGTTCACTTCTTATATAGAGAGAGGGAATTTTTTTATAAACTTAGTTAAAAACAAATAAATAGATAAATAATCGAATCGTTTTATATAAAAAATATCTTATTATTAGATAAGATATCATAAAATATAGAAAATGTGTTTACTATAAAATAGGAGAAATTGAATGTTAAAATCTTTACTTAATGGTTGTTTACTTAGTATGATTTTGATGAGTGTTAATATATATTCTCAAGAATTACCAAAATCTTTATTTCCAAATCAAGAAATCTACGATATAGATATGTTACTTAAAAGAGCTGCTAATTTAGAAAATGAAGTCCCCACAGATGCTCCCCAAATAACAAATCAATGGTCATTACAAGATGTTATTGATATGGCTTTGTTAAACAATTTATTATTAGCACAAGCAAAAAAAGATTTAGATAGTGCCCAAGCATTGTATACAGGATCTATTCAAGATTTCTATGTCCCTAATTTATCCACAACTGTTGGTGCAAGTGTCCGAGATCTATTTACTACTTCCAAAAACAAACTCGATATTGCAGCAACATCCTTAGGTTTTAATATGGATATATCTGTACCTTCTATAGTATTATCAAAAACTATTTTTAACGGCTTTGCAAATCTCTATGCGTACCGTATTGCAAAAGAAAATTATCTTAATATTCAAAATACTTATTCAAATAAAATGAGAGAAATAGTGTACGAAAGTACTATACGTTATTATGATCAATTTCTAAAACAAGAAGAAGTGAAAGTATCTTTAGAGCGATTGCAACAGTTGAAAAATCAATTAAATCAAGCTGAAATTAACTATAATAATGGTAGAGTATCAGATTTTGATGTATCTCTTTCTCGTTCACAATTTTATTCAGCACAACCAACATATTTCACAGCAGAAAAAAACAGACTTTTTTCTAAAGAAGATTTTTATCGTTATATTGGCTATGCTTTAGAATCTGATACGATGATAGAATTAGAAGGCGATCTTCTTCAAGTAACTAATATCGTTTTTTCTAAATTTGATGAAAACGCTTCTTTAGAGTATGTTTTTTCTAATGATACGGCAATAGCTAGTTTAAGAGCTAATTACAATAATGCCAAAAGTCAAAAGGGACAAGCGAATGCAATCCGTTTACCAAAAGTAAATGTTCAATTTGATTATACCCCATCATGGGGTAGGGATGTCGCTATTGGAAGTTTTGGCGAATCATCTTATAATGGTTCTTATGGAGTATCAGCATCTGTCCAAATTCCATTGTTGGAATGGATTCCAGGCACTGGGGTGGCTTCTAAAGTGAAATCGGCTCAAGCAAATATTGTTAAATCTCAATACGCTTTATTAGATGCAGAGGAACAAAAAATTATACAAATTAAAAATGTTCTCTTACATATTAGAGAACTAAATCAAAGTGTGAATGCTTTTAGAAGTAGTGAAGAGCAGGCAAAAAGAGCTTCAGATATTGCTCAAGAACAATATCGATTTGGTCGTATTTCTTTATTAGAATTAAATCAAGCACAAGTAGATTATGTTGATGCCAAGAAGAATCTCTTATTATCTGTATATAATGAATTAAATGCTAAATTAATTTTACAACAAGCGATTAATGATTTACCTTCTTTCTTAGCAGAAGTTGCAAAAATACAAAAATAAAGAAATTTTAAAATAAATAAATTTAAAGTATAGATAAGGGGATATAAATTCAATGAAGATATCTAAGTCAAAAATAATAATGATAATTATTATTATTAGTATTATTTTATTAGCAGTGTATAGAATTGTTTCAAATAGCCAAATGGGTAAAAAATCTGGCAAAGGAATGGATAATAGAACAACCGTTCTTGTTCAAAAAGCTACATCAGGATCATTACAACGATTTTTAGATCTATATGGCGAATTGAAAGCATATAACGAAGTTGCTTTGACTTCTCCTGTTACAGGCAAGGTTTTGCGTTTTAACAGATTGGAAGGCGATGCTGTTCGTCGTAATCAATCAGTAGTTTCTATTGATAGATTTGAAGTTGGAGCTCGTTATGCTGCAGCACCTGTAGCAAGTCCTGTTAATGGGGTAGTAACTCGTATTTTGGTATCTGAAGGAGCTGATGTTACTATTGGAACTTCCGTGGCTATGGTTGGTAATATCAATATATTAGAAGCCATTATTCAAGTACCAGAGTCTTCTGCTCCAGAAGTGAAAATTGGACAAAAAGTATATTTCAAAGCTAGAGCTATTCCAAATCGTATTTTTGAAGGGGTAATTACAAGACGAGATCTTTCTCTAAATCCTGAAACTAGATCTCTTACTGTAAGAGCTAATATACCAAATAAAGATCATCTATTATTCTCTGGAATATTTGCTGAAAGTTTTGTTTTTATTGAAGAAGCAACTAATGTTTATGTGATACCAGAATCAGCATTAGCAAAAACCAAAGAAGGTCAAGATGCTATTTTTATCAATGAAAATGAAATAGCTGTGTTAAGACCTGTTGAAATTTCTTTACGCTACAGAGATAAAGTTGCTATTTCTTCTGGAATCAACGAAGGTGATGAAATGATTGTCTTTGGTCGTGAATATTTAAGTGATGGTGCTCCTATTAGACCTTTACCACAAGTGTCAGAAGACACTAATGTTACGGAAAATATAAAACCGCCCTCTGATGAAAATCAAACAAACAAATAAAAGGAGCTAGAAATGTCTATTATAGAAACATCGGTCAAAAAACCTGTTGCTATGTCTATGCTCCTATCTATAGTCATGGCTGTAGGAATAGTTGCTTCTCTTAGATTGCCTGTAGATTTTTTACCAGATATTGAAACACCTGTATTGACGATTAGTACTGATTATACAGGAGCAGGTCCTGAAGAAGTAGAAGTATCTGTTACTAGACCTTTAGAAAGTGTGCTATCTACTGTAGAAAATCTTGATGAGATTACTTCTACATCAATGGAAGGTAACTCAGCAGTTCGTTTAGAATTTGCATGGGGATCAGATTTGGATCAAGCTATGTTTAATGTTCGTGAAAAAATTGATATTGTTAGAAATAATCTTCCAAGTGAAGCCGATTCTCCTCAAATTTTTAAATTTTCTACAGATATGATTCCAGTAATGGGACTATTAATGTCTGGTATTGATGATCTAGCTACGGCTTATGATTTAGCCGAAAATCAAATTAAAAAATCATTAGAACAAATTCCTGGCGTTGGTCAAGTAAAAGTTTCTGGTGGTATTCAAACAGAAGTACATATTGAGTTAACTCAAAATAGACTTCAAGCTTATAATATTGATGCTGAAACAATAGCTCAAATCGTAAGTGCAAATGATGTTTCTACTGCTGGTGGTTATGTTTATCAAGGTGCTTATAAATTTGGTATTCGTACGGATGGAGAATTAAAAACATTAGAAGATTTTAGAAATATTGTTATAGCTTATAGAGCTGGATCTCCAATATTACTTAAAGATATTGCTGAAATTTATTATGGTGGAAATGAAGATAATTCAAGAATGTTTGTTACAAGTCTAGATATCGAAGATGAATCTGATATCTTAACTGGTCGTGGAGCTGTTATTATTGAAATCACTAAATCATCAGGAGCAAATACTGTTGAAGTAGAAAGATTAGTACAACAACATCTTAAAGAGCTAAAAAAGACTCTTCCACCTTCTGTAGCAATTTCAGAAATGTATAATACTGCAGAAACTATTAATGAATCAATGGCTAATGTTAGATCTTCAGGTTTACAAGGTGGTTTATTTGCACTATTAATTATTTTCTTTTATCTTTGGGATTGGAGATCATTATTAGTAATTGGACTTTCTATTCCAACTTCTATCATAGTTACTTTTATTGCAATGTTAGCAGCCGATACAAGTTTTAATATTATTTCTATGGCTGGATTAACATTGGCTGTAGGTATGATGGTTGACTCTTCTATTGTAGTATTAGAAAATATTTTTCGACATAGATCTGAAGGACAGGGTAAAATCAAAGCTTCTATTAATGGAGCTGAAGAAGTTGGTTTAGCAATCACAGCATCAACACTTACAACAATAGCTGTTTTTCTTCCTATTTTATTTGTTGAAGGATTGATGGCTCAATTGTTTAAAGATCTTGTTATTACCGTTGTTGTTGGTTTATTAGCTTCCTTATTAATTTCTATTACTCTTGTACCTATGTTATGCTCTATATTGATCAAAGAAGTTCATATGGAAGGATTTTCTTCAGATGAAGAAGATATAATTCCAGAATACAAAAGAAAAAATATGCGTTTTAATGATAAAATTCTTCATGATATTGATGTGGTTTACAAACATGCATTAGAATGGTGTATAATGCATAAAAAAATAGTAGTGTATGGGGGTAATATAGTTGTTATTGTTTTATTACTCTTTTTCACAAATATTTTAGCAAAAGAATATATGCCAGCTAATGATGATGGTCAATTTTCTGTTAATTTGACTTATCCTTTAGGTACAAAATATGAATATAATGAGTCTCTTTCTCGTGAAATTTTAAAAGAAGTTAGAAATGTTATAGGGAAAGATTTGGAACTTATTGGTTTACAAATAAAAGAGAAAAAAGGATTTTTTGGTTCTATTTTAGAGCACAAATCAAAAATGAGAGTAACTCTTGTTTCTCGTACAGAGAGAAAAGAGACAGTTAATCAAATTGTTGAAAAAGTAAGAGTTGTTCTTGCTAAATATCCTGTTAAAAGTTTCTTGTCTGTCGGTGGCGGTATAGGCGGTGGTCATGGTGGGGAAGCTATTGAAATTCAAATTCAAGGTAATGACTTGGAAGTTAGTTCGAAAGTGGCAGAACAATTATTGGTATTACTTGAAGGAATTCAAGGAATTGATAATCCTAGAAACACTTCAGATGGCGGAGTTCCTGAAATTGTATTAAGACCTAATAGAATAGCATTAGCACAAGCTGGTCTATCACCTGTTACTCTATTTAATACGATACGAACAGCTTTTGGTGGTCGTGTAGCAACTACTATCTTAGGTACTACTGGTAATGATATAGATGTGCGTGTGCGTGTTAGTGATAAAGATAGATATTCTATTGATTCATTATTGAATCTTAATATTCCGATTTCATCAGGGACATCAGTACCTTTTAGAACATTAGTAGATGCAAATCAACGTTTGGGTCCAGCAGAGATCGAAAGAGCAGATTCTATTCGTATCCTAAAAATAAAAGCAGCTACTACAGGAATCTATGAAAAAGATACAACAGGTGCTGTTACTGCCATTCGTAAAGTGATCACTGAAAAATTATTTATTCCTTCTGGTGTGAATGTGGTATTTAAAGGTGATGCAGAAGAAACTCAGGAAAGTATGATAGCTTTATTACTAGCGTTCTTTGTAGCTATTTTTGTAGTTTATGCCTTAATGGCAGCACAATTTGAATCTTATATTGCTCCTTTAGTAATTATGATTTCTGTTCCTTTTGGAGCATTAGGTTCTATGATTTTGTTATTTTTTACAGGACATTCTTTAAATGTATATTCTGCTATTGGAGTTGTTATTCTAGTAGGTATTGTTATTAACAATGGTATTGTTCTAATTGACTATATTAATACATTATTAGCACAAAAAATACCTGAAGATCAAGCTGCAATTATCGCTGGAGTTCGAAGAATTCGACCTGTATGTATGACTACTTTTACTACAATTTTGGGAATGTTTCCTATGGCTTTGGGGCTTGGGGAAGGTGGTGACACTTATGCTCCTCTTGCAACTTCAGTTATTGGAGGATTGGTTCTTTCGACATTCTTTACTCTTCTAGTTGTTCCCACAGCTTATGCTGGAATTAGAAAACGATTTCCTCTTATAATTAGAGAAGATTAAATTAATAAAACAAAAAAAGACAGGTTTAACTACCTGTCTTTTTTTGTTTTGTGAAATTAGAAAAGAACTTCCATGCCTAATAAAAATGTATTATTAAAATTTATATTTTGTTCTTTTTCAAAAAATATTTGATGTTCGAATCGCAAATTAAAATGATTATTAACATTCCATTTTAATTTAGTTAGGATAGAATTTTTATCTTCATTATCTTTAGTATGGGTATATACATAAAAGAAATTAACATCTAATTGATAGATTAGCATAGTAATACCTGTAGAAAGGAGATTATCTTCTTGATCCCATACATATTCCATTAAAGGAATGATACGAAAATTTTCATTGTATATATATTCATATTTTAAAGCAGCTAGAATATCAAGATCATCAAAATCACCTAGTTTATTATCTTGTAAGATAGAGTAGGCAAAAGAACCATAAAGTTCGAATCCCTTAGGTAAAAAATATTGAAAATCTATAGCAACTTTTAGAGAATAATCTTTAATAGTGTCCCATGTCATTATAATAGATGATAAAACTGTAAAATCTGTATGATCAAATTTGATATACATCCAAGTTTTATACCAATCAGGTTTTTCTAAAATATCTAACGATTCTGTATCTATAGCAACACCTAGAGATAGTAAAGTTGCATTATTTCTATATAACATTTCAGTATTATAAAATCTATTCTGTTCGTCTTGAAAACTATCATTTTGTAGGAAACTGAATTGTCTTATTTCTCCAAGCCCCCATCCTAACAAACTTTTCCCAAGATTAATAGATACACTAAGTCCATCATATCTCAAATATGCTTCATGAAAATAAAAATTAAAATTATACTCTGAAGTAGGAAAATTAATATTTTGAGAAATAGCAATACCTGGTAATAAACTAAGTGTTAATTGGTTAAATCCTATATTTTGAGTAGTTATTAATCCAGCATAAATACCTGTATTAGCAAAAAAATAAGATTCTGGAATAGGAAATTTACTTTTAATTTCGATAATAGATAAGTTGAATTCCATACCACTAGCAAATTTAGTATTGGAGTATAAAGGAATAGTAAATATATAAAACAACAATATATATAAAATTCTCATTGTTATTTTACCTGATTAAATAATAATTGGACTCTTTCTGGGACTAAAATTTGTATAGGTATTTTTGATTTTTTAACACTCTTAACAACAAAAGAACTACTACGTTGATTATCAAAAATAAGATCTTTAAATGTTGCTTTTACAATTGTTTTAATATTATCAACAGTACCTAATTCATAATATCCACTTTTAATAGGTTTTTTATTTTTATCCATCAATATAGATTCAAATACTGTTGCAGATATTTTAGAAAGTTCAATAAAATTATAAGTAGCACTTTTATTTTTAGATTGTAATACTATTTTATTTTTTTCTTGAGAAATAATATTATAATCATCTGCAAAATCTATTCCTAACACATCATCAACAGACATAATTCCAAAGACAGTATAGCCTCCAGAGACTTTTAGAGGGGTTGGAACATTTTCTCTAACGACCCAAGATCCTAATTTTGTAGTTAAAAAAATAGTTGGACGACCATTTTGAACAATATAAGATGCTTGAGATCCTTTTTTGATGAATACTTTGGCTTCTAAATCTACAGTACGATCTTTAGTAATCGCAGTAAAGATATTATCTATTTCATAAAGATCATTTTGAGATTGCATAATTTCTTGATATGCTAAAAAATCTTTTAGTACTGTTCCATATGATTTTATTTCTGTGCTTATTATAACTAATAATAAATATATAATTTTATGCATATTTCATTACCTCTACAACTGGTTTAGATACGGCTTTGTATGTTGGATATAAGGAAGAGATCATAGATATTCCCATAATACCTAGACTGATAATTATGATATCATTAACATAATATATTAATACTAATGGAAAGGTTTCTGTAGACATCGGCGGACTAAAAGTAGCTCCTAATAATTGAATACTAAATTTTGTTAAAAAAGCAAAAGCTATTCCTAATACTACACTAACACTTGAAATTAATAAGGTTTCTCTTAGTAATAAAGAGAAAACAGTTTTTGGAGTTAAACCAAGAGCTTGAAGAGTTCCAAGCTCTCTCATTCTTTGTAAATAGCTCATTTGTAACATTTGAACAATAGAAGTTATTATTAAAAGAATAAGAATAGCTGTAATCCAAAATGCAGAATTACTATTGAATGTCTCAATATCTGTAAAATAAGGATTTAGATACAACCAATCTTTAACTTCGTAAGGTGTATCTTTGAGTAATTCATTCAATTGAGTATAAATATTAGGAATATCATCGATAGAAGATACATCAACTCTTATTCTATCAAACTCATCTGTATAGCCATAAAATTCTCTTGATTTTTGAATATTAGCAAAAGCAATAACTTTGTTAATATTTCTATCTCCGATATCAATACTACCAACTACTTCCATACTAGATAAAGCAATTCCCATATCTCCACCATTACCTAAAATAGTAACAGGATCTAATTCATTGATTTGTAAATAATTGATAATTCCAGTACCGAGTACAATACCATTTTCATCAAGAGGTCCAGGAGTTTCTTTTACTATTTTTTGATACAGTCCTGTTGGATAAGATTCATAAGAAGTCCCAGAGAAAAAAGTACTTCTATATGCTGTTCCAACGATTCCGTTAAAAGCTAATAATTCTGTAATACTATCAATACCAGATATTTGATTTAAGGCTTTTTGAATAATTTCTTTATCTTCTGTTTTCAAAATAGGAGGAGTTTCAGAATCATCTGACCAATAGGAACGATGTGAAATTTGCATTGCACCAGATGTAGCGATAAAGCCCATCCTTAATCCTTCAGCAGTGAAATTAACATAACCTCTAAAAATTAAAATAGAAGAAGTTGCTAATGCAATTAAAACAATTGATAATATTGTTTTTGTGAAATTAAATCGTAAATTATCCCATGCTAATAACCATGTTCTCATTATTTTACTCCTAGTTTGCCATCAGACATTACAAGATGTTGATCGACATAATTATTAATAGTTTCATCGTGTGAAATTAAAACAGCTACAGCATTATACTCTTTTACATATTGAGAAATTTTTTCATAAATAAAATGAGCTGTACTAGAATCCAAGGCAGATGAAATCTCATCTCCTAAAATATGTGTAGGTTTATTAACCAAAGATCTAGCCAAAGCAACACGCTGTTGTTGACCACCAGACATATGTGTAGGTAACTTTCCAATTAATTCTTCTATATTGAGATAATTAAAAATATCTGATACAGCAGTATGAACAGTTTTTTCATCCAACCCAAGATAGCGTAAAGGAAGTGCTACATTATTAAAAGCATTTTGAGATTTAATAAGTTCTAATGATTGAAAAACAATACCCATATTAGCTAATCTAAATTCAGCTTTTTCGGTAGCTGTCATATCAGTAATATTATGATTATTCCAAAAAACTTGACCTTCATCTACATTATCAATAGCTGCTAAAATGTTTAATAGTGTAGTTTTTCCAGAACCTGTTGATCCTGAAATCCAAACCATCTTCCCATTTTCTATAGTAAAACTAATATCATTATTTGTTTTTATTAAATTATTTGGATAAGTTTTAGAAACATTTTTTACTGTTAACATATATAACTCCTATATTGGTGTAGATATTAATTATTTCATTTTAAAGAAATTACCATGTGCATTTGCTTGTTCAACAATTTTGTGAAATTCACCTTTTGGGTAGAGAGCATTAGCTTTTTGGAGTTCTAATTTACTGTCATCTTTTTTATTTTGTTTAAATAAAATTTGAGATTTCCATACATATATTTGATATTTTTGATAATCAAAAGTAGCCACTTTTTCTGCTTGATTTATATAGTTCATAGATTTATTAATATCTCCACCACCAACTTTTGGTGCATAAAAATACCACAAAGCCATTCCTAAATATGCTGAGAAATCATTTTTATTTATTTTAATAGCTTTATTAAAATAATCTAAATTTCTTTTTGATAGTTTAATAGTAGAGGCAAGTGATTCAAAATGGAGAATTCTTCCACTTATATTTGCGATAGAAGTATAAAATGCGCTACTTACTTTATTATCTTTTTCATAAGCAACTAATTCTGCCTCTATACTGTAAAGTTCTTTAACAGCAGCTTTTGTCATTTCATTTTTGTTAGAATCGGCAGTAATATTTGCAAACATTTCAGTAATATTAGCTTTGTATATTAACTGATTTTCTTTATCAGATATTTTTTTTAGATCTTCTGTCATAATATTTGACAATCTAGTAAGATATGCTTCTCTACTGGCAAAATCTTTTTTATCTGTGTCTTGTACAGATAAATACACCTCTTTAAATGTTTGAGGAATTTCTTGGCTGAACATGGTGGTGGTTACCATTAGCAGCAAACAAACAATTAATTTTTTCATATTTTTCTCCTTTATTTATAATGACACATCAAACGGACTTACAAATGATATATTTAAAAATAATTCTTTACTTCGATCTGCTCCTACATTAAATACAAATGCTGCAGAATCAAATAAATAATATCCAACTCCTCCTCCATAGATATATAATAGATCACCTTGAGCAGGTGTTTGATGAAACTCAGAAGCATATCCAATAGTAGTAAATACATTGATAAAAAATCTGGATAAAGATGGCGATAGGGTATTGAGAAATTTCATATATAGACGCAATTCAAAACCAACAGAAGCACTAAACTGATAATTTGGCATTTGATGTTCTGATAAAAATTTTACTATTTTATATGGTTCTATACGACCTGATAATAAAAATGTTTCACTACCTCTATTAATAAAATCTTTATATTCAAATCCTGGCATAATATTTAAATTTAACCATCCATAAGCTAGATTGAAATTCATAGGTACATAAGTTTTAAAATGGTAAGCATGCGTATTTTTTTCAGGAACAATATCAAAGATAAAATCAATTTCATAGCCTATTCGAGAAACAACATTATCTAATGCAATACCTGAAATAATAACAGATGGTTTTATAGAGAGTACTTTTTCTCCACTTTTTATGCCTAAAGAACTTTCGTTAGTCATTAATGTTTTACCGACTTCAACACTTGTTGTCATTTTGATGCCAGAAACACTATATTGTATAGAAAAAACTCCATAAGTATTCAGTGCTTCTAAATAATCTAATTCAAATGTTTCTTTCCATGTTCCTAATTGTTGGACTGCTTTTGCATGGAAGATAATATTTTGATAGGCAAAACTAAAACCAGTGTATACATCTACGCCATAATCACCCATGGGATTAAAAGTATATCCTACATAAGGAAAGATCATTTTAAAATCATCTTTTTGATAGCCTAATCCTCCATGATAGAAGAATGGTGGGCCATAGTAATTAAATTCTTGTTCGAAGGATACTTTTTTGTAGGATTCTGGATTTACTTCTTGGGAATATATATTAATATTAGTTAATATAAGAAGTAGTGCTATTATTATTTTCATAAGAAATCCTTATTATATAGAATTATTTAAAATGATTGCTTCGGCAGCACCGTTAGGAAAGATAGCAATAGCATTTTTAATTAATATTTGAGCCTCTTTAATCCTATTGGTTTTTATTAAGATTCTTGCTTTTGCAAGATAGGCTCTATATTGAAATTCAGTAGGAACGGATGATAATATATTATTATCCGTAGATTTTAATATAAAAGTATTCCAGTTGTTTGTATTAAAATCTGTAGGTCTACTGAGACCATCAGCTATCAAAATATTTGCGTTGTTAATATATCCTTGATTTTTATATATTACAGATGATAATAAAGTACGATATTGTATATAGATATCATGAAAAGAAGCTTTAGGAATTTTATAAAAAGTAGAATATCCTAATAAATAAAACGTAAAGCGACCTGCATAATACTGTTCTTTAGCAGTGTTTTTTTTATTAGATATTTTTAGATTTTTTTGAAAAAGAGATGATAAAGCTTGATGTATTTCATTTAATGATATAGATTCTTCAGGATTTATAAAGCTGGTTTGTATGACCATCATACCCCAAAGAGATCGTTCGATAATATTAGAGTGATCTAGCTCATCATTCATTTTTAATAATTCAGATGATGTATATACAACAGTACCATTATATATTTTCAATAAATCATTCTCCCATTTATCTGTTTTAGTATTATCATTTGCAAATCCATTTTGCTGTATTATTAATAAAAATATTAATATATGTAAAAAATTGTATGACATACACCTTTCCTTATTATTTTTTATTTAAAACCTTATTTAATAAGAATTATAGTTTAAAATAGATGAGATTGCAAGCTTTTTTTTATTTTTTTTGCTTATATAAGGATTGCAATTTAAAAGAGATGATAAAGTTTGATGTATTTTATTTAATGGCATAGATTCTTCAGGATTTATAAAGCTGGTTTGTATGACCATCATACTCTAAAGGGATCGTTCTATAATATTAGAGTGATCTAGCTCATTATTCATTTTTTTTTGCTTATAATAAGAATTATAGTTTGAAATAGATGAGGAGATTGTAAACTTTTTTTATTTTTTTTATGTAAGCTCTATTTATTATAAATAGACATTTTTTTTATTAGAAGTTACAATATATTGTCTTTTAATATATGCTGTCTTTTAATATTTTATTTCTATAATGAGGATTGATGTGTTTATTATTGATCTATCGGTGAAAAAACCTATTGCTATGTCCATGTTTCTATCTATTTTAATGTTTTTAGGTATTTTAGTATCTTTTCGTATTCCTGTAGATCTTTTGCCAAAAATAGAATCTCCTGTATTGACAGTAAGTACTTCTTACTCAGGAGCGGGTCCAGAAGAAGTAGAGGTAGCAGTTACTAGAATTTTAGAAAGCGCTATGTCTATTTTAGATGGTGTTGAAAAAATAACATCTGTATCTAGAGAAGGTAGCTCTTCTATTCGTTTGGAGTATGCTTGGGGTACTGATCTAAACGATGCTATTTTTAAAGCACGCGAGAAAATAGATATAGCACGATCTTATTTTCCAGATAATGTAGGAAGAACTAAAATATTCAAATTTTCTAATGATGATGATCCTATATTAGGATTCGTTATCGTTGGGATTGAAGATCAAGCAACGGCTTATGATTTTGCAGAATATTATATAAGAAAAAATTTAGAACAAATTTCAGGTGTAGGACAAGTATCTGTTTCTGGTGGTATAGAAACAGAAGTCCATGTAGAATTAATACAAAATAGATTGCAAGCTTATAATTTGAATACGGAACAAGTAGCAAATATTATTATTAAAAATAATTTTTCTTCGGCTGGAGGTTATGTTTATCAAGGTATTTATAAATTTGGTGTTCGTATAGATGGAGAACTTAAAACTTTACAAGATTTTCGAAATATCGTAATTACCTACAAAAATAATGTGCCTGTATTTCTTAGTGATATTGCTCATATAAATTATGGTGCTCATGAAGATAATGGTTTGACTTTTATTTCAGCTAAAAATATTAAAGATGAAAGTCCTAGCAAAGCTGGACTAGGATCTGTTATTTTGGAAATCACAAAAACATCAGAAGCTAATACAATTAGAGTAGAAGAAAAAGTTCAAGAATATTTTCAAAAATTAAGACAAAAATTACCTTCTAATGTTTATATTTTGGAAATGTATAATAATGCTCGTGAAATAGATCGTTCTTTACAGAGTGTTATTAATTCAGCAATACAAGGCTGTTTTTTTGCTCTATTAGTGATTTTTTTCTATCTATGGGATTGGCGATCTTTATTAGTAATTTTTGTATCTATCCCTACCTCTATCATTATCACTTTAATTGCGATGTATACCTTGGGCTTAAGTTTTAATACTATTTCTTTGGCTGGTTTGACATTAGCAATAGGAATGATGGTAGATTCTTCTATCGTAGTATTAGAAAATATTTTTAGATATAAAGATGAAGGTTATGGCAGGTACAGTTCAGCAATACAAGGTACTAAAGAAGTTGTCTTGGCGATTACAGCTTCTACTTTTACGACTATAGCTGTCTTTACTCCTATCTTTTTTTTAGAAGGAATAATAGCACAATTGTTCAAAGATTTGGTAATTACAGTAGTTGTAGGATTGTTAGCATCATTACTTATTTCTATGACATTAATTCCTATGTTATGTTCTATATTAATCAAAGAAAATCCTAGTACCTCAGGACAGCAATCTTCAAAAGATATTCGTTGGAATAGTAAAGTACTATCTTTTATGGATATGTTTTATTATAGAATGTTAGAATGGTGTATCTATAATAAGAAAAAATTAATTATCTTTTCGTTGTCAATGGTTCTAATAGGAGTGGGGCTTTTATCATATAATATACATAAAGAATATATGCCAGCTAGTGATGAGGGTCAAATAATTATTAATTTGAGCTATCCTTTGGGTACAAGATATGAACAAAATGAAAGAATTTCAAGAGAAATTTTAAAGAAAATTCGTGATCAGTTAGGAGATAGAGCTAAACTCCTTAGTCTACAAGTCAAATTAAATTGGCAAAGTGCTTCTGCTGTATTAGAATATAGATCTCGCTTGAGAATCACTCTTATTCCTAGATCAGAGCGTGATAAGGATGTACATGCTATTGCAGATGAATTAAATCCTATCTTGGATCAATATCCTGTGAAAAATTATATATCTACAGGAGTACAAAGAAGTAGTTCTGGCGGAGAATCAATAAATATCCAAATCCAAGGAAATGATTTAGATCAATCACATAAACTAGCTGAGAAAATTGTAGAATTATTAAAAACAGTACCTAGTATCCGAAATCCAAGAAATGTATCAGATGCAGCTGTTTCAGAAATTGTATTAAAACCTGATAGAATATCATTAGCTCGTGTTGGTATTACTCCTAAAGAATTATTCACAATTATTAAAGCCACATTTGGTGGTAGATTTGCGGGTAATGTGGCAGGTGTCTTAGAAAATAATATTGATATTAGAGTTAGGGTAAGAAAAGAAGATAGACTTTCTATAGAAACTTTAAAAAATTTGAAACTTTCTCTTGAAAATGGGCATAATGTAGCATTAAAGGATCTTGTAGATATACAAGACTCTATAGGACCTCGTGATATTAGAAGAGATACAGCTACTAGGATTGTAAATATAAGAGCATCCATACGCAGTGAATATTCAAAAAATGCTATGGGTGTGGTTGATGATCTTATACAAAAAATAAATGAAAACATCTATATCCCTGTAGGAACACAGCTTGTTTTTAAAGGTGATTATGAGGATTCTAAAAAAAGTACCCAAGCTATGATAATAGCATTTTTGTTAGCAATATTTATTGTATATGCGTTGATGGCATCATTGTTTGAATCTTATATAGCACCCTTAGTGATTATGATATCTGTTCCTTTTGGAGTATTAGGATCTATGTTCTTATTATGGATAACTAATAATTCATTAAATGTTTATTCTATGATAGGTATGGTTATTTTAGTGGGTATTGTTATTAATAATGGTATTGTTCTAGTTGATTATATGAATATTCTATTATATCAAGGTATGTCACCAGATGAAGCTGCTTTGAAAACAGGACTTAGAAGATTTAGACCAGTAAGTATGACCACATTAACAACTATCTTTGGAATGACCCCCATGGCTTTAGGACTAGGTGATGGAGAAGTTACCTATGCATCTTTGGCTACCTCTATGATAGGGGGTTTGATGCTGTCTATGATTTTTACATTATTTATAGTTCCTTCTTTGTATGCTGGTATTAGAAAATCATTTCCTTATAAAAATAATAATATTACTTAGGATATTAAAAAATATACTCACAGATATCTCTTGGAGGGTAGAATGTTTATTAAGAAAAAACTAGGTGTAAATATAGATCATGTAGCTACTTTGAGACAAGCACGAGGTACTAGTTACCCAGAGCCTTTACAAGCAGCTTATATGGTACAAAATGCTGGAGCATATAATCTAACTATTCATCCGAGAGAAGATCAGCGTCATATTCAAAAAAGAGATGTTTATCTTATTAGGGAAGCATGTTCTTTACCCTTGAATATGGAGATGGCTCTCTATGATGATATTATTCACATTGCTTTGGATCTTTGCCCTGAAGAAGTTTGTATAGTGCCTGAAAAAAGAGAAGAGGTAACAACAGAGGGTGGTTTGGATATTGTATCCTCTCAAGATAAATTAGAAAAATTTATTAGTAAAGCACAAAGTAGAAATATCAGAGTAAGTCTTTTTATTAATCATGATGATGATAGTATCAAATTAGCTAATGAATTAGGAGCAGATATTGTTGAGTTACATACGGGTGGGTTTGCTGATGCGGTAACATCTCAGGATCAAAAACGAATATTTGAAGAATTAAAACACGCTAGTCAATATGCGTATTCTCTCGGTTTACAAGTGAATGCTGGGCATGGACTACATTATGAAAATACAAAGATGATAGCATCTATTCCAGAAATACATACATTAAATATAGGACATGCTATTATTTCACGATCTATTTTTGTAGGTCTTGATAGAGCAATCAAAGATATGCTTTATATAATATCATAAATATTGTTTTGATTAAAAAAAAAGACCATCACTAGGATGGTCTTTTTTTTTAAGATTTGTTTTTGTTATTAGTTGTAATATCTTTTTGATATTCACTAGAGCTATGTCCCCAAGTAGGAGCTTTAATGACATGCTCGTTCATCCCTTTTTCACCTTTGAATTTGAGTATAAGGGAGATGATATGAATAGCAGCAGGTCTAATACCTGGAATTCGAGATATTTGACCTAAGGTATGAGGGCGAAGCTGAGATAATTTTTCTATCTCTTCTAATCTCAATCCTGATATTCTATCATAAGGTAGATCGTCTGGGATAACAAGGGTATCTATATTTTTTAGGTGTGCAATACGCTTGAGTTCGTCATCTATATAACCTTTGTATTTTACTTCTATAGATACTTGTTCTTCTTCCAAATAAGTAAGATCTGGAATATTGATATTTTTTTGAGGTAATACGGTACGCATATTTTCAAGAGTAACTTCTGGTCTTCTTAATAATTCAGTTAATGAAATACTTTTTAAGGGAATAGGAGTGTTTAATTCTTTATAAATAATATGTAATTTTTCTGAAGGAGTTACAAAATTATTATCTAAAAATTCTAAACTATTTTGAACTTTAGCATATTTCTGTTGACATAGATCAAAGGTTTGTTGATCAATGATTCCTAGTTTGTAGCCAAGAGGAGTCAAACGATCATCAGCATTGTCTTCTCTTATACTTAGTCTGTATTCTACACGAGAAGTGAACATTCTGTAAGGTTCTATGGTTCCTAGTGTAGTAAGATCGTCTATCATTACACCAATATAACTTTCCATTCTACTAAGTACAAAAGGATCACTATCGCCAGCCTTGAGAGCTGCATTTATTCCTGCTATCATTCCCAAGGCAGCAGCTTCTTCATATCCAGTAGTTCCGTTAATTTGTCCTGCAAGAAAAAGATTTTTTATTTTTTTGGTTTCCAACCATGGGGTTAATTCTGTAGGATCTATATAATCATGTTCTATAGCATAAGCAGGTCTTGTCATGATAGCATTTTCTAATCCAGGAATACTGCGTAATAATTCTTTTTGAATATCTATAGGAAGTGCATTAGACAGTCCATTAGGATAAATTTCACCTGTGAAAATACTTTCTGGTTCTAAAAAGACATGATGGCGTTCATGATCAGGAAATTTCATAACTTTGTCTTCTATAGAAGGACAATAGCGAACACCTGTGGCATCAATATCTCCAGAATACATAGGTGCTCGGTGAATATTATCTTTGATAATTTGATGTGTTAATTCTGAAGTATGGGTAAGATAACATAATTCTTGAGAGGGTTTGAATGTTTCAAAATTAGTCCTAAAAGAAAAGGGTCTTGGAATAAGATCACCTGTATGAGCTTCTGTTTTAGAAAAATCAATAGTTCTCTTGTCTAAGCGTGGAGGTGTACCAGTTTTGAATCGAGGGGTTTTGAAACCAAGATCTTTGATACGATGGGACAGAGCAATGGACGAGCTTTCTCCCATACGCCCAGCGGGGGTAGAAAAATCACCGATACGAATAATTCCATCAAGAAATGTTCCAGGAGTAATAACAACAGACTTGGCATAAAACTCTTGACCTAATTGACCAATCACACCAATGACAGTATCCTCAGAAACTATAATATCACGAATATCTTCTTGAATGATGGTGAGATTTTCTTGTTGAAATAACAACTGTTGTATTAAAGAACGATAGGCTACTTTATCAGCTTGAGAACGAGAAGAGCGAACAGCTGGTCCTTTTTTGGTATTGAGACGACGAAATTGTAAACTAGACTGATCAGCCACTATTCCCATTAATCCGCCAAGCGCATCAATTTCTTTGACTAGTTGACCTTTTCCAATTCCACCAATAGAAGGATTACATGACATATGACCTAGTAGATCTATATTTGAAGTTAAGAGCAATGTTTTTGCACCTATACGAGCAGAGGCATGAGAGGCTTCGATACCAGCATGGCCTCCCCCGACAATAATAACATCCCAATTTTGATTATTAAGCACAAAAAATCCTTTTAGTTTATTTATATGTTTCCGATGATCAAACATGAAAATATATTATAATAGAATTATAATATATTTGTAAAGAGTTACAAAGAATAATTCATCTAATATTCACTAAAAACACAGGTAGGTTTATAATGTCATTTTTTTTAAGAAGTTTACTACTTTGCTTGTATACAATAGCTGTATCTTTTTCATCAATGGTATTAGTCTTTGTTTTGTATAGTAAATTAATACCTTATGGATATATAACTATTATAGTTATTTTATTTAATATTATATTATCATTTTTAATAATAAATCCTATAATAGTATTTTTTGATAAATCAAAAAAATGGAGTAGATAATGAATTCAAATAATTATAAAAAAACTTTAATATTAAGTGGATTATTTTTAGTCTTTATTTTGTTACCATTTATATTCAAACCTTTTGCAAATAAAAGTTATCAAGAAATGATACGATCATTACCTAATTTTTCAGATGTAACTATGTTTTCTAAAGAAAAAATTTCAACCCAAATACAAAATGATCAATATATGTTTTTCGAAAGTGATCAAGTTGCTTATAATAAATATGAAAAAATCAATTTTAACTTGGGTGTTGTAGATAAAAAAACAGGATTAGTAACAACTAATATTACTCCTATCATAAAAATATATAATGAAGAAAATAAATTATTAAAAAATATTTTTGATCAAGAAGAGTTTACGATGATATTTAATAAGGAATTAAATATCTTTGAATATCAATTATATTTAAAAGATATTAATTATGAAGGAATTCTTACCGCAATAGTCACCTTTGAAACTGATCCTTTTTACAAAAAAATAGAACAACAGATTTCTATTGTGATAAGATCTAAATTATCAAAATATTTATTACCACAGTCATATGCTTTTTTAGGATTAGATTCTAAAGAAGTATTATCTTTACGAAAATTTTTATCCACTAATGGTCAAGAAACAAGTTTTTCAGAAATTACAAAATGGTTTGATTTGTTAAATGTTGATGCGATTATTATGCCATCAGCGATTACAAAAACTTTTGAAACAGAAAATACTATATGGGATATACAAAAATTAAAAGAAAGCAAATTGTTAGCAAATACTTTTTCAAAAGCAGGTCAAGATGTTGCTTTGTGGATACAAGCATTAGAAATTGATGGCTTAGATGTTGCTGGCTATAATTATTTATTATCAAAATCTATAAATAAGAATATTCAAGATAAAAGTATTATTTCATTGAACGACCAGAAACGAAAAGAAGAATTACAATTGATTTTTAAAGATCATATGAAAGATAGTAGTATTGATTATGTTGGTTTTACAGGAGTATTTTTTAATAATTATCATGAAGAATTGTTTAGTGAATTTTCTAATATGTTCAAACAAGATGCCTCTAATCCTGTGCAGGAAGCTTTTATTATTTGGACAGAATATAAAGCTGTTGCATATTTTAGAGAATTAATAAATAGTTCAAATGAAGATAAACATATCTTTTTTATTTTTACAGGAGAAGAGTTAAGTTCTAATTCTAGATTTTTAGATATGGCATTTGCAACAGGAGTAGATTTTGTTTTTCTTGATTTGTCTGTGTCTACACAAAATTTATCAACACAATTTAATTTGATTAATAAAGATAATATTTTAGATAAATATAAAGATAAAATAGTTCTGTCTTATTGTTTGAATTATAATAATGTAGTATCTGGTCAAAGTTCAGCAATAGATAATTGGATTAATTACAACCTTAATTTATATAATGATTATAATGTAAATACTATAAGAATTAAAGATTTTTATAGAGCTATGTTTGGAAACAGAGGTCCTTATTTAGCATATGAATGGATGCTATCTATTGGAGATTTAATAGGAAAATGGAAACAGAGTAAAAGATATTATCCTTTAGTTCAGAAATATAATACTAGTAAAGTGAATATAAATGATACCATAGAATTAATAATTGAATTTCAAAATATATCTTTATATAATATTAATGATATTTCTATAGATCTTTTCCCTTTGATTGAGATAGAAGAAAAAACAATACTCTCTCTAAAAGAATTATTAAAAGGTGAAATATATAGAACAAATATTATTATTTCAAATATTCAATTTAAAAAAAGTTTATTAACTAAACGTTCTCGTTTTATAGGGTTTAAATCTAGTTTTAAACAGAAGCAAATAGAAAACAATAAAGTTCAAGAAAGAATACACTTAATCTCTTTTATTGATCCAAGTGTAGTATCAGATCAGATACTATCTGTAGAAGATGATTTTAATGAACAAATGAGAATATCTAGAGAACAGGACTGGAAAATAGCTGAAGAAGAAAAAGTTAGACAAAGACAATTAAGCAATCAATTAATAATAAATACTCAAAAACCAAAACAAACCAAAACAAATACACTAAAACAACAAGAAAAAGAAGATACATTAGAAGAAGAAAAGCCACTTAGTTTTTGGGAACGAAGAAAACAAGAAAAAGCAGAAAAAGATAAAAAAGCAGAAAAAGATAAAAAAGCAGAAAAAGATAAATAAGATTGTAATGATAAAATTTTGTAAAGACTTGACTTTCTATATATAAACATAGTATAATAACATATATAAAAACAATGGAGGGACTAAGTGCCTAATATTAAATCAGCTAAAACCCGTGTAAAACAAACCGAAAAGAAATATATGCGTAATAAAGCGATTAGAACTTTTATCAGACATTTACGAAGAAATACAACTACTGTATTGACTGCGAAAACATTAGAAGTTGTAGCTGCACAATTGCAATTAAATGAGTTTAAAAAACAAATTGATAGAGCTTGGGCTAAAGGTGTTCTTTCAAGAAATACATCTTCAAGAATCAAATCATCTATGGAAGTTTTATTTAAAAATTCATATAGCTTAAATAAATAATATAATTTAACAATTCACTATATAGTAAATATGTACATCCAAATACATTATGTAGATAGGGGGGTATAATATGAGTAAAAGTAAATTAACTAAATCTGATTTAGTAGATCTGGTGTATAACAATGATGAGGTTATGGAGTTAAGTGTTTCTAAGCATCAGATAGCTATTATTGTATCAAAATTTATTGAAACAATACGTCAAGAAATAGAAAAGCTTAATGATAGTGAACGCATTGAACTTAGAGGTTTTGGTACTTTTGGTGTGCGTCAACGTAAAGCTAGAATAGCTAGAAACCCTAAAACAAACGAAAATGTTAATGTTCCAGCAAGAAAGTCACCATATTTTAAAGTTGGAAGACATCTTCGATTTATGGATAAAAATTAAAAAAATTAAAAGCCTGTAGGAATATCTATAAAAGTGTAGATTATACTTTTTTGATCTTTATATTTTTTTTGAATTTCTCTACTTACAGCTCTGATTCCAAAAGTTTCTGTGGCATAATGTCCTGCACAAAGAATATTCATTTTTAATTCTTTAGCATAATGATAATACAAACTATTAGTTTCACCACTAAGTATTGTTTGAACTCCTTTAGAACTCGCTTCAAATAGTGCTTTTAAATCTAATGTAGCACCTCCAGAACAAATAGCTATCTTGTTTATTTTATCTGGTCCAAAATTCATTTCCACAATTTTTTCTGAAATATATTCTCGAATTGTTTCTTTTAATTGATGATAAGATGTATCTATATTTGCATAATAACCTACATCAAAGAATATTTCTTCTGTATTTTTAGCATTTAATAATTTTATTAATAAGGCATTATTACCTAATTTTTTATGAATATCTAAAGGTAAATGAGAACAATATAAATTCATATTATTCTCACATAATATTTGAATTCGATTTTTATCAAAACTAGTTATTTTCTGCAGTCCACCCCATATTAATCCATGATGTGTGATTAAAAAATCAACACCTAATTTAGCTGCCTGAGTGAGAGTATCTAAAGATACATCAACGGCACAAGCTATATGTGTTATAGATCTTTTCCCTTCAAATTGTAATCCATTGAATGTATAATCTTTTATCTTATGAGGTTCTAACCAAGAATCTAATAAGATAGTTAATTCATTTCTATCAATCATTTCTTACCTCTTATTATGATTAATCCAGTTGTCTACAGCTTTTTTGTGTTCACTATAAGTACGAGAAAAAGTATGTTTTCCATCTGGATTTCCTACAAAAAATATATAATCATGTATAGTAGGATTTAAAGCTGCCAAAATAGCTTCTTTACCTGGATTTGAAATAGATCCAATAGGAAGTGTTTTGATGTAATAAGTATTATACGGAGAAGGCCAAGGTGGTCTTAAATGTTTGGTTTTAATATTTCCATCATATTCTCCATCTAGAATTAAGGCATAAATTAATGTTGGATCTGCCTGTAAAATCATATTTTGCTTTAATCTATTATTATATACTCCAGAAACTTTAGGCATTTCATCGATATTAGTCGCTTCTTTTTGAATAATAGAAGCAAGAATAATAATTTCATTTAATGTTTTGTTTTGTTGTTTTATTTGAGCTAAAATAGAATTGTTGACGATTTTATTAAAACGATAAACCATAGATTGTACAATTAATTTTGCTGAACTGTTTTTATCAAAGGAATAAGTATCTGGAAAAAGATATCCTTCTAAAGAATATTTTTTAGGAATAACAGGTACAGCAAATTCATAATCATTTTTATCTGTAAAATATTTTATACAAGTAATAGGTTCAGTATTATTGTTGGTGGGAATATTAAGTTCTTTTAACCAAGTATTTTTATATACTTCATTAAGAAAATTTACAGCTGATACAATATTATTATTTTCTAACAAAGCTGCTATTTGAAAAATATTAAATCCTTCTGGAATAGTAATAAGAATACCAATACCTTTACCAGATGTTAAAATATCTAATAATTTATTGTAAGATATTTTAGGAGGAATATTATATGTACCGACTTTAAGTTTGGAATCTTTACCAGTAATTTTTGCAAAAACACGAAATTGATTTTTGTTTAAAATAATGTGATTATCAATCAATCTAGTAGTAACTTGATGAATAGATTCTCCATTTTTTATAGTAAAAGAGGTTGTTTGTAAATTTTCTGAAGTACCACAAGATACAATAGAAAGAAATAATAGCAATAATAATAATTTTTTCATTGATATATCCAAAAAATGTTATTTCTAAAAATAAAAGCTTCTTAAATAAGAAGCTTTTTAATTGTTTGTTAGTGCATATGTTCTTTACAAGTTTCAGCATAAGGAATCGCTGTGAGACGATCTAATTCGATAAAATTAGAACAAGTACTACATTTTCCAAAGATACCATCTTCTATGCGTTTAATAGCTCTATCAATTTTATCTAGAGTATTTTTTTGACCAGAAGTTAATTCTTCATTTACAGAAACATATGTAATCGCTTCTGCCTTGTCAACCATATCTCCAGTAACATTGAAAGGACTTTTTTCATCTTCAAGTTCACTTTTTATCGTTTCAATAAGCTCTATTTTCATTTCTGTCAAGAGAGCGTGTAATTCTGATAATTGTTCTTTTGTTATCATAAAATAGAACCCTTTTAGGTTTTAAAGACATATAGTATTATGAGCACTCACCTATATTTGAAATTAAAAATTAAACTGTCGCTACATTTACAACAGTTTTACCTCTTCGAGAAGTGAAAAGTACAACACCATCTACAAGAGCAAATAATGTATCATCTCCACCTCTACCTACAGATACCCCTGCATGGTATTTTGTTCCACGTTGACGTAAAATGATGTTTCCAGCAATTACTGCTTCGCCACCAAATTTTTTAACACCAAGTCTCTTTGATTCACTATCGCGACCATTCTTGGCAGATCCACCAGCTTTTTTTGATGCCATTTTTATCCTCCGATATTGAGTGAAATATCACTAGGGTATTGTTTGTGTATAGCTGTTAATCCTATACACAATTGTACAAATAATATTTGAGATATAGTTGTTTTGGAAATCGTTGCTTCTAACGAACCATCACTAGAAATAATAGATTGTTTTTCTAAAGCTATTTCCGTTAAACGCCAAGTCTCTAATAATATTGAAACACTTGCACAAATAATACTTCTATTTTTATTTCCACTATGTCCAACAGCTTTCACATAATAATAATTTTCAAACTCATTAAGAGTAAGAACAATCATAATTATTTTGAAATATCAATAATTTTGATAAGGGTATATTTTTGTCTATGCCCTGTTTTTACATGATAATTAGTTTTGTTTTTATATTTAAAAACAGTTAATTTTTTGCCTTTTACTTCAGGTTCAACTATTTCTACTTTTACTGATGCAGAAAGATAAGGTGATCCAATTTCTGTGTTACCATTATCTGAAAGCATAATAACATTATTAAAATCAACAATTGATCCTTTTTCTTCTTTCATAAGATTAACGAGAAACTCTGAACCTTTTTCAGCTTTGTGGGTTTGTCCACCAATTTCTACCATTGCGTACATGGAAAGTCTCCTTTTATAAGGTTTGCATTAATTTTAATAATGCATATTAATAATGAGTATAATAGATTTCATATCTTTTGTCAAGATTTCTGTGATATTTTTATTGATTAGATAAAATTCTATCCAAAGCTCTGTATTGTAATGCTTCGCTAATATGTATTTCATTTATTTGTTCATCACCACTTAGATCAGCGATAGTACGGGAACATTTAATAATTTTATCGTAAGATCTTAGTGATAAATTTAATTTATTCATTGCCATTTTTAGAATATCTTTGGCTACTTGTGTTGGCTCACAAAATTGTTCTAATAACTTAGGAGTTAAGTCAGCATTCACATTAATATTATGATTTTTGAATCTTTCTGCTTGAATTTGCCTAGCAAGAGAAACTCTTTCTTTAATTTGTTCTGAAGATTCACCTTTGTGTTTTTTGTCTAATTTATCATAAGGGACAGGTCCTACTTGTATATGCATATCGATTCTATCTAGAAAAGGATAAGAAAATTTCTGAATTAATCGTTTGAGATCTTCTGGACTCCAAGCTTCTGTGATATCTCTTTGTGTTTTACGAGAAGGATTCATTGCTCCCACGAGCATAAAATTAGCAGGAAAATCTACAGCACCTTCGGCACGAGAAATAGTAATTTTTTTCTCTTCTAAAGGTTGTCTCAAGACTTGTATGACAGCACTACTGAATTCCTGCATTTCATCTAAAAATAGTATACCATTATGAGCCAAACTTATTTCACCAGGTTTGGGAAATCTACCACCACCTACAATAGAAACATCAGAAGCAGTATGGTGTGGTGCACGAAAGACTCGTTGTTGGACGAGAGTATTCTCTTCTAAAGTTCCTACAATACTATGTATTTTAGAAGTTTCAAGAGATTCTTTTATTGTCATGAGAGGGAAAATACCAGGCAAACGACGAGCCAACATTGTTTTGCCAGTACCAGGAGGGCCTAACATTAGAATATTATGTCCCCCAGAAGCAGCTATTTCTAAGGCTCTTTTGGCACTTTCTTGTCCTTTAACATCACTAAAGCATTCATATTTTTTAAGAAAAGGGGAGTGAGTAGTTTTAGGAATTTCAGGTATCTCTCTTGTTCCATTGAGCACCCCAAACGCTTCTGCTAAATTTTCAACAGCGATTATCTGTAGACCTTTGATAAGAGCTGCTTCCTGAACATTAACCTTTGGACAGATAAAAGTTTTGAAGCCATTATCTAAAGCATGTCCTGCAAGTAGGAGCACTCCTGTGGCTGACCTTAGTCCTCCATCCAAAGAAAGTTCACCAATGATGAAAGTATCATTTGGTATTTGCATATCGGATTCATTAGCTAATATTCCCAAGGCAATAGGAAGATCAAATAAAGTTCCTATTTTTCTTACGCCAGCAGGAGCAAGATTAACCACAATTTGCTTGCCTGGAAAGTGAAAGCCTGAATTCACAATAGCTGCTTCTACTCTTTTGTTGGATTCTTTAACGGCTGTGCTAGGAAGACCTACAATTTCAAAACTTTTTAATTTTGATCTAATATCAATTTCTATTTCTATAGAGAGACTATTAAGTCCCACAAATGCCCCAGAAAAAACTCTTATCATATTATATTCTCCACCAATTTTGCTTTTAAGTATAGCATATTTTTTTGATTTGTAAATTATAATATAACATAAGATTGATTTTTATTTGTAATTGTATTATTATTATTATTAAAAATTGTGGGGGGTAATATAATATGAAACCTATCATTATAGCTGGTAATGGCCCATCTCTCAAAGAGATTGATTATAAAAGATTGCCTAAAGAATACGATGTTTTTAGATGCAATCAATTTTTCTTTGAAGATAAATATTATCTTGGGAAAGATGTAACGGGTTATTTTATAGGAAACCCAACCTTTCAAAGTTTATTTAATACTTCTTTTATACTGGAATCCTCACACGAGTATTTTTTCACTGAAAAATATTTTTCAGGATTAATTTTAACTCATGGCATACATAATAGAGAGTCTTTACAAGATTTTTGGACATTAAAAGTCGCATTTGATATATATACCAAACACAAGCAAATATCTCAATTTGTTAATTATTGGTTTATTAGTTATGGAGTATATCCAACAACAGGTATTATTATGATTTTTACAGCAGTTGCTATGGGATATATAGATATCTATGTCACAGGTATTGATTTTTATAAAGGTAAGGATCGATATGCTTTTGATTATAATAATGCAAAAGTATTGAACAAGATCTTTGATAACGCTAATATTAGAGTTGAAAATCCTTTTTTTAATGTAGATGAGTGGCATGATGAAAAGATGGATATAGAAGCTATAGAATTAATCAAAAACTTCAACAATGTTAATCTTTATTCCATTACGCCTAGTAGCTTTTTGTCAACATTAGTTCCTCTAGCACCTATACAAAATGACACTCCCTATATCCCTGAAGAAAAACCAGAAGGTTATCTAAAGGATATTGTTTTAACAGTACAACAAGAACAAGAACAAAGAAAACAAGAACAAAGAAAACAAGAGCAAGAACAAGAACAAAGAAAACAAGAGCAAGAACAAGAACAAAGAAGTATAAAACAACAGGTTAAAAACATATTTATAAAAAAAGACTTAATGGGTAAGTGGGATTTTATAAGAAACTCTTGGTTAGTACAAGCAGTGTATCAAACAATAAAATTTCCATATATTATTCTAAAAGTTATTAAAAAGTTAATAAAATAAAGGTAGTATGAGTATGAAAAATATAGCATTTATTCCTCTGAGAGGAGGAAGCGTATCAATACCTCTAAAAAATATAAAATTATTAAATGGAAGACCCTTGGCTTATTATGCTTTGGATGCAGCAACAGCGTGTAAATTGATAGATACCGTGGTTGTTGCAACAGATTCTGATGAGATAGCAAAAGTTATTAGAGAATATCCTTCTGATAAGATCATGGTGGTAGGACGCTCTGAAGAGGTGTCTACTAATATATCTCCTACCATAGATGTAGTATTAGAAGTTTCTCAACAAATAAAATATACTAATCTTATTTTGATACAAGCTACCTCACCATTAATTTCTGTAGACGATATTACAAAAGGAATACTATTACTTGAGCAAGGTTATGATTCTGTTGTTTCTGTAGTAAGACAACATCGTTTTATATGGGATGAAGATACAAAAAAACCGATTAATTATACTATACCGAATAAGCCTCGTCGTCAAGACTGGCAAGGAATTCTAGTAGAAAATGGAGCTTTTTATATTAATACAAGAGATAATATTTTGAAAGATAAATTTTATCTCTCAGGAAAAATAGGATTGTATGAGATGTCAGCAGATACTTATGTTGAAATTGACGAAGAGCATGATTGGCTGATTATAGAGCAGATATTAAAGAGCAAAAATAAATAAGAATTCGCATTTCAAAGATTTCTTTATAATTATTTTTATAATTATTAAAGAGATCTTTTTTGATTAATTTTTGTCATTATTCTTGACTATTTAGTGAAACTATTTATATAATTATCATATTAAATCATTGTCTTGTACTCAAAAACTAAAAGGAGTTTTCATGGCTACTGTTTCTAAAGTAAAAAAAACTACCAGTGTTACAAAAAAACCTACTAAAAAACCTACTAAATTAACAAAACTAATTATTGTCGAATCTCCTTCCAAAGCAACAACACTAAAAAAATATTTAGGTTCTGGCTACACTATTAAAGCGTCTGCAGGACATGTGATTGATCTACCAAAATCTACTTTAGGGATAGATACAGAAACTTTTGATCCTCGTTATATTGTCATGCGTGATCGTAGTAAAGTAATGAAAGAATTAATGGACGCTGTAAAAAATGCTAGTGAAATATTATTAGCTTCTGACCCTGATCGTGAAGGGGAAGCTATCGCGAGTCATTTGAAAAATTATTTTGAAGAAAAAGCATTACCAAAATTAAAAAGAGAAATTCCTATCAAAAGAATTCGTTTTAGTGAGATTACAAAAGATGCTATTCTAAAAGCTGTATCAGAACCTACAGAGATCGCAGAAGCTTTGGTGAATGCGCAACAAGGTCGTAGAGTTATTGATAGATTGTTTGGCTATGGGCTTAGTCCTTTGCTTTGGAAAAAGGTCAAAGGCAAACTTTCAGCCGGTCGTGTTCAATCTACAACGCTAAGAATTATTACAGAAAGAGAAAAAGAAATAGAAGTTTTTATTCCTCAAGAATATTGGATGTTATCTGCAAATTTAATAGCGGGTAAATCAAAATTTCAATCTACTTTGAATAAAGTAGGTCAAAAAAGAATTGTATCTCCTAATGAATTAGAAAACAAAGACAAACAGCATGTGATCATATCTAAAAAAGAAATGGACATTTTATTAAAAGAGATCAAGGGAAAAGACTTTATTGTCAAAGATGTAAAAAAAATACCTTCTCAAACTAAAGTGTCTGCTCCATTTATCACTAGTACACTGCAACAGGGTGCCAATAATATATTAGGTTGGGCCGCAGCAAAGACAATGCGTACCGCTCAAGAATTATATGAAGGGATAGATTTGGGAAGTAGTAGAACAGGTTTGATTACTTATATGCGTACAGATTCTACTCGTATTTCACCTATTGCAGCACAAGAAGCGAAAACTTACATTCTAGAACAATTTGGTGAAAAATATATTCCAAGCTCACCCAATTTTTTTTCTAATAAAAAAAATTCACAAGATGCCCATGAAGCGATTCGTCCTGCTATAATAGCACATCATCCTGATACTATTAAAAGTTATTTGTCAACAGATCAATATAAACTTTATAATTTGATTTGGAGAAAATTTATAGCTTCTCAAATGGTTTCTGTTGAAAGATCTGTTACTGCATTAAGTTTGGAAGTCGGACATTGTTTGTTCACTGTCTCTGGTTCTATTATTATTTTTGATGGATTTCAAAAAGTATGGAATGTAGGAGTAGATAAAAAAGAATCTAAACTACCACCCAGTGTAGAAAAAGGACAAATAATCAAATGTTCTTCCTTAGAGGAAGAGCAAAAATCTACTCAAGCTCCTCCTCGCTATACAGAGGCTACTCTTGTAAAAACCATGGAAGAGTTAGGTATAGGAAGACCATCTACTTATGCTCCAACAATGATGACATTAACAAAGCGTTATTATGTAAAAAAATCTGGTAAAACATTAGTACCAACAGATCTTGGCAAAGCAGTAAACAAACTATTAATTGAAAATTTCAATGAATTAATCAGTGCTTCTTTTACGGCAACAATGGAAGAAAAATTAGATGCCGTTGAAGAACAAACATTAGCTTGGAAGAGCGTAGTAAAAGAATTTTATGTTCCATTTAACAAAACAGTGGTGGAAGCTTTTGAAAAAGTTGATTCTATTAAAGGTGCTTTTGACGAAAAAACAGATGAAGTTTGTGAAAAATGTGGACGAGCTATGTTAAAAAAATTAGGCAAATATGGATACTTTTTGGCTTGTTCTGGTTGGCCAGAATGTGTTAATGCACAACCTATCCCTTTTGGATTATGTCCAAAATGTCTTGTTGGAAAAGTTGTAGAAAAAAGAGGTGGTCGTCGTGGAGCCTTTTATGCTTGTACGAATTACCCTGAATGTGATTTTTTAACAAACGCAAAACCATCAGGAAAGGCGTGTCCTAATGATAAAACACCTTTGTTCTTCCAAGCAGGAAAAAACAAATTAATAGAATGTATGCATACAGCATGTGGTTATACAGAAGAATATAGTGAAGAATAATGATGAAACAAATAACAAGATTTATTTTTTTATTTGTTTTTTTATGGAACTTTAATAATATTTATGCTGTTTTTAATAAAACAGATCAATTTGTAATTATCAATCATAATACACCTATTTATTCTAATTTTGCAGATAATAAAAATATAGATAATATAGACCTTGGTATATCATTTTATCCTATGAGTCAAAAAGGAATGAGAATTCAATTTTTGTATCTAGGTCGAGAGGTATGGGTTGATCAAAAAAATGTAGGAATTATCTCTTTTAATGCAAAAAATTTTGTAGATAAGAGTGTTTTATTCAATGAATTACCTATTGTTAGCGAAAACGAAGTTTGGTTTGCTTATAAAAATAATTTTTATAATATAGATCTTCGGGATAAATATCAGCCTAAGATTCAACTAAAGGCGGCACTTCCTAATTTTTCAGATATATCAGCAACAGAGGATAGATCTTTGTTGGCTCTTACAGGGGATGTATTTTCTAATAATATTAGTATTTTAAATGTAGCTTTGTACAATACGAAGCAGCGCATTTTTTCTCCTTTAACCTATTTTTATGGTGATAGCGTATCGATGAGTTCTTTAGAATTTTCTCAGGATAATCAATTGATAGCTATGTATTATTCTATAGATAATAATAAAATATTACATATCTATCGTGTTGCCACTAAAGAATTAATATTATCAGTAGATAGTGTTTTGAGTTACAATTGGATTGATTCCACTTTATTAATTTATACTTCAGAAAAAATACTTATGTACAAAACGAAAGACAGTTTATTAGGTAAAGAAATGATTTTGTATCGTTTTAATAATAAAATGAGTGCAGCTCCTTTGATGGTTAAATTAGTAAATCAATATTTATTTCAAATTAAAAATACTATTTATTTATTCCAAAATGATGAATTAGTAAAAACAGAGTTCAAATCAATAGAGCGTAGCCCTAATGGAGATTTGGAATATTATACTTATAAAGAACAAAGCTGTGCTACTTATAAAGGGAAGCGAATCAGATCTTTGTCTGGTAAAAATCCTCAATGGACTTATATGTCTATTTTAGATGATTCTAATATTATTTATAAACATCAAAATGGAGCAATTTATAGTATATATATGTATAATATAAATACAGAAAAAAGTTTGCCTTATTATTGGATAGAAGAACCTTTTTATATTTTCAAAGATGGGGTTGGGGTAGAATTTGTCAGAGAAAATGATAGTATATACCTATTTTTAGAAAAACCCAAAGAATGGGTTAAAAATTTACCAATACATCAGTTATTAAAGTGAGTGAAATGATGAAAAATATAATTTATATGATAGGTACTAGTGTGTGGACTATTTTTAATTTCTCTCTTGTTGTTGGGATTTTTTTAATTCTTCTATATGTACTTACAAACATGTTTTCTCAATCAAGAATGTTTGGTAAATGTTCTTCCAAAATAAAAAAGTTTTTTTATAAAATAATTGATTTTTCTTATGTTTGGGGTCCAAATCTATTAATCTTCTATCTTATAGGTCGATTACTTATTCGAATCATTAATTTTTTACTCAGCAATTAATTTAGTTGGCATTATTTTTGCTACTATATATTTATATCAAATTATAAAATAAATAATTAAGGAGTTTATAATGGCAAAAGATTTACTTTTTTCTGGTGAAGCACATCAAAAAATGCTTTCTGGAGTAGAAAAATTAGCAAGAGCTGTAGGTACAACTTTAGGTCCAAGAGGACGAAATGTTGTTATTGATAAAAAATATGGTGCTCCTCATATCACTAAAGATGGTGTTACTGTTGCTAAAGAAATTGAATTAGAAGATGCTTTTGAAAATATGGGTGCTCAACTTGTACGAGAAGTTGCAACAAAAACTAATGATGTTGCTGGTGATGGTACTACTACTGCTACTGTTTTGGCTCATGCTATTATTAAAGAAGGCTTCAAAAATGTCACAGCTGGTTCAAATCCTACCTTAATAAAAAGAGGTATGGACAAAGCTTTACAAGTACTTGTGAAAGAAATTAAAAAGATTGCTAAAGAAGTAAAAACTTCTGAAGAAATTAAAAGTGTTGCTACAATTTCTGGGAATAATGATCCTGAAATCGGAGCATTAATCGCTGAAGCAATGGAAAAAGTCGGAAAAGATGGAGTGATCACTGTTGAAGATTCCAAAGCTATGGAAACATTTGTTGAAGTAGTTGAAGGGATGCAATTTGATCGTGGATATCTTTCTCCCTATATGTCTACTAATGCAGAACGCATGATTGCTGAATTAGAAGATCCATATATTCTTCTTTGTGATAAAAAAATATCTTCTCTTAAAGATATTATGGGATTATTAGAAACTGTTCTAAAACAAGGAAAACCTTTAGTAATTATTGCTGAAGATATTGATGGAGAAGCATTAGCAACTCTTATCGTAAACAAACTTCGTGGTACTTTAAATGCAGTAGCAGTTAAAGCTCCTGCTTTCGGTGATAGAAGAAAAGCTATGTTAGAAGATATTGCTATCCTAACTGGTGGACAAGTAATCAGCGAAGAAAAAGGTATGTCTCTTGAACATGCTACTCCTGACATGTTAGGTAGAGCTAAAAAAGTTATCGTTGGAAAAGAAAATACTATTATTATCGATGGTGCTGGTGCAAAAGATGCAATCAAAGGTCGTGTAGCACAAATAGATGTTACTATTGCTGACAGTACTTCTGACTATGATATAGAAAAATTAAACGAAAGAAAAGCAAAACTTGCTGGTGGTGTAGCTAATATTAAAGTAGGGGCAGCAACAGAAGTTGAACTAAAAGAGAAAAAAGATCGTGTACAAGACGCACTTTCTGCAACAAAAGCTGCTGTAGACGAAGGTATAGTTCCTGGAGGTGGTGTTGCATTACTTCAAGTTCAAAAATCATTAGATTCTCTAAAAGGAGATAATGCAGAAGAACAAGTTGGTATTAACATCGTAATCAAATCTCTTGAAGCTCCTATGAAAAGAATTGCAGAAAATTCAGGTGTTGATGGGTCTGTTATCGTTATGAAAGCTCGTGATGCAAAAGCTGGAGAAGGGTATAATGCACTTACTGATGAATGGGTAGATATGCTCAAATCTGGTATTGTAGACCCTGCTAAAGTTACTCGTACTGCTCTTCAAAATGCAATTTCTATTGCAGGAATGCTCCTCACTACAGAAGTTATGATTACAGACCTTCCATCTGCTCAAGCTGACGCTCCTATGGGTGGCGGTGGAATGGGCGGTGGTATGGGAATGCCAGGAATGATGTAAAATCATTCTAAGCTTATCTTTGAAAATAAACTTAAGTAAAAAAAAACACCTCTTATTATTAAGAGGTGTTTTTTTTATATATTGATATATATGATTTATTACGACATAGGTTTAGAAATAATAGTATAAACTATTAAAGGAATAAATAAAGTTAGTAGTAGTCCTAATAAAGAGTATGCTCCTATATTATTAATTACTTGTATAAAACTTCCTGATTGCTAATATGCAACTGCATGAGTGCAAGCTCTAATCTATTTTGATTATCTCCTAGTAGAAATCTACTTTTGATATGTGTGATTTGCATCTCCAACTCCTTTCTATTTTAATAATAGTGAAATATTATATAAGCACTTTATTGATTTGCCAATATATATAATATAATATTTAATTTAAGGAGTTTGTTGTTAGAGAATATTTGTTTCATATGTATGAATTGGAAGATTATAATGTTTTTTAGTATTGATATACATATTTATATAAATATTTGTAAATTTGGTATTAGGTGGTAGATATTTGTTAGGGGGATTATCACTTTTTTTATTATTTTCTTGAGAACGAACAGCCAATAATCCTGAGTCTATATTAGTATCAAAAAAATCTTTAATATCGTTTGTTGTCCAGTGATTTGTATGAGATCGAAAAGCCTCTGCAAAGGGAACAATATGATCTATTTGTAAAAGTTTAGGATTCGTAATATAACTATCTGTAAAATAATCATACCATAATCCTGATTGAACAGTTTTATTTTTATTGCTTGTAAAAATAATAGAAGTATTGGTTATAACTTGTTTGTTATTTGTAATAATATGAAAGAAATTATTAGAGAGATGTGTTCTTTTTAATGTTTGATATCGATAATTTCTACCTGATCTTTTCCATATGTTTTTAGCTTTTTTTTCAAAAAAATATTTATTATTTGTATTAGTGTAGATAATTTGATTAAGCATAAATGAATTGATAGTGGTTTTGTTTGTTTTATGTATAATAGAATAATTACTCTTTACTTGATAAAGATTAGTATGATATGTTTTTTCTTGGTGATCGAAATAAATTTCTGATTGTGCAGGTAAGCAATCTATAGAATTATTTGGAGATATGGTATAGATAATACTATATCTTGGTATTTCAATAATAAATAAAGAGTGGGGATTAATATTTATAGGGAATAGTAACAAAGTAATTAAAAACATTATTAGACTCTAAATATAAAATTCCCCAATTTCATATTTATAAGATATATTATCATAAAAAACAATAAAATGCAATTTTTTTCAATAAAACTATTGCATTTTATTGAAAAAAAATGTATTATTTGTTTATCATATTATATATATTGGAGACATACAATGAAATTTAGTGTAAACAAAGATGAATTTTTAAAAGCTTTGACAATATCAGATTCAATTATATACCCTAGAACTCCACTAAGTATTTTATTAAATATTTATCTTGAAGTACATAATGATGGGCAAGTTATTATTCAAAGTTATAATGGTGATCATGGGGTCAAAGTAGAAGCTACAGCTAGGGTAGAAGAAGCTGGAAAAATAAGCTTATTATCTAAAAAACTATTAGAAATTATACGAAATATTCCTAGTGATGTTATTTGTATAGAACAAAAACAAGGTGAATTAGAAGTAGTGATTTATCCTGAAGGTAAAAAAACACCTATCTTTCGTTTGAATGGAGTATCAGCAGATACTTACCCTACTTTTAACGAATTTAACTGGGATAGTTATATTAAACTTAATCAAGGAACATTGAGGGAACTGATTTCATCTACAGAATTTGCCGTATCTACAGATCAATCTCAGATTGCTTTTACGGGAACATTCATTACAGAAAGTTCTGATGGCATTTTGTCTTTTGTTACTACAGATGGCAAAAGATTAGCTGTTATTTCCAAATCGATAGAAGAAAAAGAAGGAGTAGTACCAACCGATATTATTGTACCACAACGAATTCTAAAAACTATCAGTGATTCTTTGGGTCAAGGTGAAGTATTATTTGCAGTACATAATGGTCAGGCTTATTTCAAAGTTAATAGTACTTATGTGTTTACAAATCTTGTTGAGGGAAAATTTCCAAATTATAGAGATGTTATTCCAGCACAAAGTACATCAACACTAACAGTAGATGCAAGTGCTTTAATCGCCTGTTTACAGCAAGTTGCTGTTATGTCTGATAATGAATCTGGGCGTGTGAAATTAGATGTTGAAGGTAATCAATTAGTAATTACTGGTGTTATTGTTCAGGGTGATGTTACTGCTTCTATTGAAATAAGTGAGATGACTGAAGGTCAAAATGTAGTCTCAATTGCCGTGAACCACAAAGCATTGACAGAATTTTTACGAAATATTCAAGGTAAAAAAGTTCTTATATCAATTAATTCTGCAGGTAGCCCTATTTTGCTAAAGCCTGCAGGAGAGAATGACTATGAATATATTACCATGCCTATGAAGAATAACTAATAAGGAAATATAATCATGGAAAGTGATAGTAGTAGGTGTAACAAAGAAGAATTTGTTGCACTATTATCGATATTTGAAGCAGAAGATGTTTTAACGCCGATTTCAATGACTCAGTTAATCAGTATAGAAGATAGTTATGAGGAAATTATAGAGATAATTTCCAAATCCCCTCAATATTGTTATCCCGTTTATAAAGATGGAATAGATAATATTTTGGGAATTCTTTATATTCATGATCTACTAATTAACAAATCAGAGCCATTTGATTTGCATTCTCTCTTACATTATCCTATATTTATATCAGAGAACAAAAGCTTGTTAGAATTATTACAAGAATTTAGACAAAAAAATACTAGTTTTGCTATTGTTGTCGATGAACATGGTGCTGTTCGAGGTGTTGTTACTAGTACAGAAATTCTAAATAGTTTTTTTGATAATAATACTTCTGAAGTATCTTTGCACAATTTTGTCAAAATTCAAGGAAATGATTATCTTATTAATGCACGATGTTCTTTGGATGAATTTAATAAAAAATTCAATCGAGAACTTATTTGTGAAGATTGTGATAGTTTAGGTGGATTTGTTATAGAACAATTCACTTATGTGCCTCAATTAGGAGAAGTAATAACAATAGATGATATTGTTATTACCATTTCAAAAACAGAAGGTGCAAAACTTCAAGAATTAACGGTCACTTTTAAGACAAAATAGGAGCTACTATGAAAATTTTATTTATTAATGATGATGGATATGATGCAATAGGAATTCAAACATTATACAAAGAATTTACTAATCATTATGATTCTTACATGTGTGCTCCTCTTACTCATAAAAGTGCGTTTAGTCATGCTATTAATTATTATGACCACTTAGAATTGAAAAAACTTACTGGAAATATTAAAGGATTTGCTCTTGATGGTACTCCAGCAGATTGTGCTAGAGCATCTTTACATGGATTATTTGAAGAAAAATTTGATCTTGTTTTATCAGGTATTAATTATGGTGTTAATGCAGCTCAAGATATTTTTTATTCAGGAACAGTTGCAGCAGCTCGTGAAGCTACTTTTCATGGAGTAATGGCTATAGCAATTTCTCTCCATATCTATGATACAGAAGGACATATTATTACGGATGATATTAAAAAAATTTTTTCTTATACAGCAAATATTACCAAGAGAATTGTTGATAAATTACCAAGAGAATTACTTCAATACAAAGAATCTCTTATTAATATTAATTTTCCAGATGTAATACCAGCTAAAGGAATCAAAGTCACTACATTAGGATTACATAGTTATATAACACAATTAGATCATTCTTCTAAAGATAACAAAGATTATGTAAAGATTAATACTGTTGACAAGAGTGTAAGTACTGGTGTTGGGACAGATGTATATCATTTAAATGAAGGCTATATCGTTGTTACAGCCCTTCATAAAGGTATTTCATACGATGATATTTTACAATCTAAACTTGGTTTTGTTGAACAAATATCTGTAGATCTTTAGACTAATAGAAATATAATATATACAAAATAAAAAATATTAAAAAAGAGACTTCTAAGAGTCTCTTTTTTTGTGAATATATTATTAAAGTAATTGTTGTATATTTTGTGGATCAAATATAAGATCTTTTCTTTCTTTTAGTTCTTTGATAGAAGATACTCCTAATAAAAGCATTTGAGTCTGAAGTTGATCTTTGATAGTATTTAGATAAACAGTAACAGCTTCATAACCACCACCAATAGCATGTATAGATGCAGGTCTGCCAATAAGTACTGCATCTGCTCCCAATATGAGAGCTTTAGCTATATCTGCTCCAGATCTGATAGCACCATCTACTAGTATCACGGCTTTGTTTCCAATTACTTTTTTTATATGAGGGAGCATATCTATAGGTAGGGGAGAAGAATCACTAATACGCCCCCCATGAGATGAAACAACAATATGTGTAGCTCCAGCTTCTATGGCTTTGAGGGAATCGGAAACAGATAAAACACCTTTGATAACAAATGGTAATTTATAAGTTTGGGATAATTCTTTTAATTCTGGTACTGTTTTAGGAGTTGTTTCTTGACCTGTATTAGCAAATGTTTTTAATCCTATTCCATCAATATCAGATCCAATGCCTAATATACCAGATTCTACTGCTAATTGATAGCGTAATTTTATATGATCTAAATCTTTTCTAGGTTTACAAATAACAACAGAATGTCCGAAATTTTCTAAAATAGCTTGAGCTATTTTTGGAAATAATTCAGGATAAGCAGAATCTGGTGTGAAAGCCATTGTTCCAGCATGTTTAGCACCTTTTATAAGTGTTCTTTGTAAGTTTAACTCTGTAATAGTATTGTTATAATTATCAATCCCACCACTTATAGGAGCAATAAAAATAGGCATAGAAAATTGTCGATCAAACATGGTGATAGAAGTATCAACTGTTTTAATTTCATTAATATAGTTAGGAATAAGTTTGATTTGTTGAAATCGGCTATAAGCTTGAATAAAAGCTTCCCCTGTTCCAAGACCACCAACTCCAGGTATTTGTCCACGACACCATATACCATCGCACGCTCTACAAACATTACATACAGTTTTTAATATTTTTTTTGCGGATTTTTCACTATTTTGGATAATTGTCGCGTAATCTCGTGTGTCTTCTACTGCTATACGAAGAGTTGCTAGACTTTTGTTGATGGCTCTTAATGCAAGCTCTCTTGTAGGTGCTGTAGCAATTATATTACCATGTTTGTCTAAATTGTTTTTAGGACTAACTATAATATCGCCAACTTGAGCCTTGATAGAGAAATGAGAAATATATTCTTGCTCTAAAATATTATCAGGAATAGAGATACTAGTAACTTTGCCAGGAGGTAATATAATTGCTCTTTCTATACTAGTAAAATTTCTATTCGGAGTAAGTTTGGGAATATTTTCACCCAATGCTGTTTTGATCATATATTCATGGAGAGGAATTCCTGTAGCAAGAGGAAAAGTATGAGAAGACATAAATCCACCAGACAAACGAGCTGCAATTTCTATTACCCAAGTTTTTTCTTTGGATATTTTGATATCAGCCTTGGCTGCTCCATGACTAAGTCCTAGAGCTTTGATACCATCTCTAAAGCTGAAGATAGCTCTTTCCAACCACTCATTATTCAAGCTTGATGGTAATATATGCCCTGTTTCTACAAAATAAGGGGGATATTCTATAATTCTATCTGCAATCCCAGTAATGGTAATAATACCGTTATTAATGAGAGCATCAATACTTAATTCATGGGCATCAATATATTCTTCTATAAGAATTTCTGGAAATTCTCTATTGTTTTCTTGAGCAAGCTCAATTGCTTTTGTCAGTTCTTCTACAGATCTGACAAGAGATACGCCTCTTGCTCCCATATTTCTTGTTGGCTTAACAATACATAGGTGATTTAATTCTTCAAAAAAAGATAAGGCCTCTTCCAAATTAGTGACTACTTTGTATAAAGGAATAGAAACTCCAGCTTTTTTAAAAGCATTACGCATCAAAGATTTATCACTAGCATTCAAAGCCGCATTGGGATGATGCCCCGGTAAATTAAAATAATGAGCAATAGTTGCTACTGTATAGGAAGCATCTGTTCCAGATGTTGCAACACCATGAATTTCGCCTTTTAGTGCGACATATTTTTGGATATTGTTTAAGCTTTCTTGAGCGTTCATAGTATCAGCAATAATAAAATCATCAGATAATTCAAATCCAGGTGCTTGAGCATTTTTATCTGTAGCGATAACTGTTAATCCAAGATTCTTTGCAGCTTTAATGAGAGGAATTTGTAATTCTCCTGCACCTATAACGATAAATTTTTTGTCTGAATAAGACATTAAAACCTCTTAATTATTATCAGTTGTTGAAAAATCCACCGTAGTTGCATGACGGATTTGACTAATCTGATTAATATTTTTAATAATATTTGTAGATTGAATAGTATTGGTATCTAGGGATGGTATAAATTCTATAGGTATTACAAAAGCAGACTCTATATCAATGATTGATCTTGGAGTCATATTTTGTTTGACAGTTGCTGAGTAAGGTGTAATACTAGTTATCGTTGCTGTAGTCAAAGGAACAAAATTTTTATCAAGTATTGTAACTATTGAATTAGTAGTTAATAAGTGAGTTGAACCTAAACTAATATTAAAAGTAGAATTTGCTAATCGTGTATTAATATAACCAATAGGTGGTAACATTTGAGAAATATTCAAAACTAAATTAATAAGATTTTCACTTAATATTTGTGTGCTAAAAGCATGTTTGAAATAATTAATTAACAATCCTTTTTTATCAAATACTTCGATATTTAATACAGAATTATCTTGATTAATAACCATATCTATAACTAGATTGTAATTAGTGTTATTCTGAAAAATCGTTTTGCTTTCTCGTTTGAAGTCTTTTTCTAATTCAACACTAAAAATGATATTAGGATAAAAAAATTCTAAGTCTTTTAATTCTTTTTGGATAGAAGATCCAATTTTACAAGAGCTATCTGTAATAAATATTTTATTTGTATATTGATAAGAGCGTCTTTGATTAGTATCTAGTTTTTTGGTTTTAGTCAGATGATTTCTTAAAGTAATAATTTTAGTTATTAATGTATTATTTGTATCTTGTTTAATATTTTCTTTTAGGAGTTGATTTATTAGATGTTGATCATTTTTTATTTTTGCATAGTCAATAAGGCTATTACGAACTTTTGTATTAGAGGGGTCTAATTCAAATATTTTTTTTAAAAGAGAAAGATAATAATGTCCGAGACCTTTTCCACGCTCTTGAGTGGCTAATTTTTCAAGATATTTAGAAAACATAGTTTTTAACGCTGTGTTATCTGTGGATAATAAATAATTATAAAATGCTGAAATGTACAGTTGATTCGTTGGGTCTAATTCAAAAGCTTTTTGTAGAGATTCATTAGATTTATTAGTGTTATTAGTAATTTGGTATAAATTGTATAATTTCCATTTTAATATGGCTATATTATCTATAGGTAATTCAGCATATATTTGATCAATTAATTCATAATATTTTAAGGCTTCTGTATAGTTACTTTGTGAAAATAATAAATCCCCGAGAAGGTTGTTTCTAAGAATAGAATCTCCAAAGCGTATATTTACTTCTTTCAGGATAACGCTAGCTTTGTTATATTCTTTGTTAGAGATATAAAATTCAGCAAAAGCATCTAACAAATTTTCATTATAAGGAAATCGCCTAACACCTTCTAAAAATATTTTTTGAGCTAATGTCGAATTATTATTTTGTTGAGCAATTTTTGCTCTTAAGATAATATTTTGCCAAGAATTCGGACTGTAATGGTATGCTAATTTTGCCAAACGCTCTGCATCTTGTATAAAACGATATTGAAGATTTAGCAAAGAAAATTCAGAGTATGCTTCTCCCATATTTGGTGATAATTTGATAGCATGAGCATAAGATGTTTGAGCATTAGTATATTTTTTTTGCGCTCTATAAATATTCCCTTCAATTACATAATTACTAGGATTGTCTTTAGAAAGTAAAATTGCTTTTTGAATATTAGTAGTAGCGTCATCATAGTGTCTAAAAGACAATAACAATTCAGCGTATGCTCGATAAATATTATTATCATTAGGATTTTCTTGGATTAATACAGTTAATATAGAAATTCCTAGGGCATAGTTTTTATCAGTAATATGTTGTTGAACTTGTTCCAGTTGTACATTTACAGACTCAGTAGTTTGAGAAAAAGAAATACTAGTGATCTGTATTATTATTAATAACAATATATATTTTGTAATTTTCATTATTCTTCATCTTCCTGATTTTCGATTTCATCAGCAATACTAGTGTCAAATCCTTTGTTAGCAAGTAGTAATAATTGATTACTAGCTTGTGCATATAAATTTTTAGAATTGAGAACAATTACTTGTGGTTTGTTTTTAGTAGATTTTCCTACACCAAATATTTTGGATAATACATGTTTGACATTACCTATTTTAATAATCTGTTTTTCAGGTGGTAATAGATGAATATGTTTTAAAGATAGGTAGGCAATAATATATAAAAGACCATCATATCCGAAGTTGGTATCAACATCTGGTCCCATCCATACAAATCCATCAAAAGATTCTAAATGTTTAAATTGTTTGTCGAGACATTCTGAATAATTAATATAAGATTGATAATATAAAGAATCTCTTAATTCTTTAAAATGTTCTAATTGACTTTTTATATAAAGATCATCGGCTAACCAAGCTGCTCTTAAAGCATACAATCCACGCCTTGCTGTAGGTGATGATTCTTTTGGAAGGTGAATAGTACTTGCAAATGCCAAAATATACGCAGCCAATCCTTCAATAGTATCTCTAAATACAGTAAAATCAATTTTTTCTCCAAAAATATCTGTTAATAATTTATCTCTATTATCTTGTTCAGCTTGAATATCCGCTATCATATTCGGTAAAACTTTTTTAAAATCACTCAACATTCCTGCATAAAGACATGATGGACATACAATGATAGTATATAGAATAGGATTTACTACACCATATTTTTGTGTAGGTATGTACATGCGTCTTAGCTCTGTTGTTAGATCACCTGCATTGAGACGACCCCTACCTGTCTGCAATTCTTCTTTTTGAAATTCAGTTCGGCATGCTGGACAAGTAATAATATTTTTAGAAAAAAATGTAACCTGTTGTTTTTCATTCAAAACGGATCTCCTTGATCAAAAAAAATATAATTATTTGTAGTAATATAAGTATATTGTAACTTAAATACTTTTTTTTTTCAAAAATGAGACCCTTTATTCTTTAAAAAAATGAATAAAGTACGAAAAGGTATATAGAGATATTTTATTTTTATTACAATTATTGAGGTTTTTATGTTATTGGAATTGATTTTTTTAGCTATTATACAAGGTATTACAGAATTTTTACCAGTATCTAGTTCCGGACACCTTAATGTTTTAGCTCACTTTATTTCTTTTAATCAACAGCACCTTTTGTTGTATTTTTTGGTGTTACATGCAGGTACATCTTTTGCTGCTATTTATTTTTTTAGGAAAGATCTTTATATTATTTTTTTAGGATTATGGGATTTTGTTAATAAAAAAAATACACAAGAGTCAAAAGATGCTCTAAAATGGATTCAATTAATTATAATGGTATCTATTCCAACAGCTATTGTAGGAATTACACTTAAATCATTTATAGAAAATCAAGGATCTAACTTATTAATAGTGGGTATAGCTTGGATTATTACAGCTATTATATTATTTTCCACTAAATTTTTTATTTCAAAAAAAATAGATCTTTCCACATTTACAAATAAAGATGCTTTTTTGGTAGGATTAGCTCAGAGTGTTGCTTTAGTTCCAGGAATTTCAAGATCAGGATCAACTATTACAATGGCATTATTATTAGGAGCGACCCCATCTTTCGCTGGTAAGCTTTCTTTTTTAGCATCTTTTGTTACTATTTTTGGTGCTTTATTACTAGAAACATTAGATTATATTAAGCAAGGGAATTCAACATTATCATATAGCATGTTGTTTATTGGATTTATAGTAGCATTTATAGTAGGATTAATGTCATTGAAATTTTTAATTAATATATTAAAAAATGGTAAATTATATTTATTTTCTGTGTATTGTTTTATAATAGGAATATTACTTCTATTTGTTATTTTATAAAGTTGTAGGTACAAAAATGTTCAAAGGTATTTTAAGAATTTTAATTTCCTATACTTTAATCTTGTTTTCTCTTTTATTAATGATTTCTTTAGTCAAATTTTCTCCTTATGATTGGTTTTTTTATACAACAGCTATGAATACATCATATATGAATATATTAGGAATATTTGGTGTAACAATAGCAACGCCATTTGTGTTTTTCTATGGATATTTTTCTTGGATTTGGGTACTATTTTCTTTGTCTATGGGAATAAGTATTTTAATAGGTATTGAACCGCGTAATTTGTTAATTCGTTTTGTTATTTTTCATATTGTTGCACTTCTAAGTTCTGTACTTTTATCTGTCTATACTGCTAATTTTTCTTTTCTTACAGGGGGAATTTTTGGAGCTATTATAGGAAATATAATTGTGGGTACTGTTCCTAATTTTATGATAATTGCTATCATTGTGTCTTTATTAATCATATTATTAATAAAGATGTGGCCTTTTCCTTATCAACAGTTTAGTAAATATCTAAATTCTTGGCATCAACTTCCTCAAACTATAGCAGTAACTACAGATAATTCAGAATATCAAGATAATTCTGCTTATCATAATGAATATATTGATGAATTAGAAGCAATTAATAATTCTATAAAAATACCATCTACACAATATAATCCTATGTTTGATGAAGAGGTTCACTATGGATCTATAGATACTTTAATAGATGATTTAGAGCCAAGTAAGTTTCAATATCACTCTCAACTACCAAGTTTTTTACAAGAAATTGGTGCTGAAGATTTATCTGAACCTGTAAAGTCAGTTTTTATTTCTAAAAAACCTCTTATGAAAGAAAAAGAAATGCTATTAAGAGATGTAGATGTTGATCTCTTATCTCCTTATTTGAAAGGTTCAAATTCTTTTTATGATAAAATAGAAGAAAATACTTTTATAAAATCAAAATCATTAGAAGTGTTAGAAAAAACAAGCTTAATTGAAGATATGCAAAGTATAACGGAAGGTCTTGATGAATTGGATCAATCTTCTCAAGCTATGTCTCCCTCAAGTGAATGGGTAAGAGAATCAGGTGTATCTGTATCAGATTTTATCCGTGTTCAACCAAAAATCAAACGCTTGTCATTTTCTGATGGTATTGTGAGTGAAATACAAGAACCAATAATATCTGAAAATACAAATTCTACGGTAGATACTACTAATGAGACCACTAAAGAAAGATTAGATAACAATACAGCTAGTGGTACATTTAATAATAATATATTATCAGATGAAATTGAAGTTAATATAGAAATACCAACTATCCCTCAACATATTTCTAATTTTCCACCTGTAAGTGCTATAGTGAATGATACTCCGTTTATTTTAGAAGAACTAGATGAGCATGGTCAAGAAGTAGAAAATCTCTCCTTTGAACATTTTGATACTCCTACTGATAATATCAATAATATAGCTTTAAAGATAACAGAATCTGAACGCATACTACTCAATGGTGTAGAAAGAACTATGAATAAGCAAAAAGAATCTTCTCAACTTTTAAAAGAAAAACTTCAAAAACAACAACAAAAATTAGCAGATATATACTATAATAAAACTCCAGTTCAAGTGGAACAACAAAAACATTTCGATGAAGAGCCAGTAAAACTAGTATCTAATTTTATTCTTCAAGATTTTGAACAAGAAATTTTAGCATTACAAAAAGAATCAGGAATCTTAGATACTGTTTCTCAAGTAATATCTGATGATAATTTTTTAAAAATTCACCAATCATCACTAGAATCATCTACGGTATTTGAACCTCTCGTTCAAGAACCTCTTGTTGTAGAGTCTATAGATGTCGCTGAAATGCCTGATAACACTATGGTGGATTCAGCACAATTAATACGAGAATTAATGATTCCTAATATAGATGATATAAAAGATTTTGAAGAGATAGAAAATATAAAAGATAATAGTATTACTGCTGTAGTAAAAACAAATCCTATGGAAGAAATAAATCTTGAAAATGAAGAAGAATATAATACGCAAGAATTCGTATCTCTTATTAGAATGGATTTGGGTGAGGTTGAATTATCAGATATTACCGAATTGACACAAGGTTTTGAACCTTTGGGTATGGATTTGGGTGAGGTTGAATTATCAGATATTATGGAAGTACTACAAGCCGTAGAACCTTTTCACCCTTCATTAGATGATGATCTTTTATTAAATAATGAAGAACAAGATTCGGAAGCGGAAGTCCTTGATCGTAATAAAATTTTAGAATTTAAAAATATTATATCACAAAAAGATGGATTGAGTAATTATGTTGAAACATCTAAAAAAGTTATAGAAAACACGAATAATTATGAAGAAAAAATTGTATTATTAGAAGATAAGATAGAGATAGATCAAGACTTTTTAGTTAATATAGACGATGAATCAACTGATACTACCATACCATTAATACAGAATGCTCCTACAGAATTACTAGAAGAATATAGCTCATATACTATAGAACAAAAAGAAGAGAATTTAATAAATATTTCTGAATTTATAGAATCTCCTGTACAACAAAATATAATAGACACACAAATATTGGATCGAGAACAAGATCAGGAAGATATAATTCTTAATTATGAAGAAGAAAATGAATTAATTAATGATAATAATGATGAAGTTAGTAATATAGAAAACAATCATGTAGATCATGATATTGTTAATTTAGATACTCCAGAATCGTTATTGATGCCATCTATTGTAACGGATTTACATCTAATTCCACCAGCACAATATCCTATTATAGAAAAAGATATATCACCAGCATTTATTTTTCCTAATATAGAAGATCTTGAACCAAATACAGATAATATATCTAAAAACGATGAAGATACAGAAATTGAAAATACCATGAAAATGATAGAAGATACTTATGAAAGTTTTAATATTAATATGCAAGTTGTAGATTTTCATAGAGGACCTACAATTACTCGTTTTGAACTAGAGCCACCATCAGGATTAAAATTAAGAACTATTTTGAATTTACAAGATGATTTAGCATTACAAGCAGGAACATCAAATCTTCGTATTATTAGTCCTGTTGAAGGTCGTAGTCTTATTGGAATAGAAGTTCCTAATAAAGTTCGTCGTAGTTTTCTCTTGAGAGAACAGATTGATAGTACTATTTTTGAAGCCTCTCAAACAGAATTACCATTGATTTTAGGAATTGATGTAGGTGGTGAAGAAATTGTTGGAGATCTTACTACTACTCCTCATCTTCTTATTGCTGGTACTACAGGAAGTGGGAAAAGTGTTTATGTTAATGCTTTAATTATGGGCTTATTATTCAAACTATCGCCTGAAGATCTTAAATTTATTATGGTTGATCCAAAAATGGTAGAATTGGAATTATATAGTGGTATTCCACATTTGTTAGCTCCTATTATTACAAAACCAGAAGAAGCAATGGCTGCACTAGAATGGGCTGTACAAGAAATGGATAGAAGATACAAACTTCTTTCAGAATTAAGTGTTCGAAACATCAAAGAATACAAAAACCTAGCTAAAAATACTCCGACAGGAGAATTAGGATATGAAAAATTACCTTATATCGTAATTATTGTAGATGAGTTTGCAAATCTTATGCTCAGATCTCCAAAAGATACAGAGAAACATATTTCTCGTTTGGCATCTATGTCAAGAGCCGTAGGTATACATCTGGTATTAGCAACTCAAAGACCGTCTGTTGATGTTGTGACAGGTGTTATTAAGGCCAATTTCCCAAGTAGAATAGCGTTTAGAGTTAGTTCAAAAATAGATTCGAGAACAATTATTGATAGAAATGGTGCTGAAACACTCTTAGGTAAAGGAGATATGTTGTTCATGTCACCAAACTATATGGATCCAATTCGTATTCAATCACCTTATGCATCTAGTAAAGATATCTCTAAAGCCGTTAATACTATCAAAAAAAATGGTCCGCCTAAATATGCAATTGATTTTTCTGAAGTATTAGCGCGTCAAGAAGAGAGTAATGCTGATAGTTCTCGTACAGATGCTGTGAGTGATCTTTTGTTTGAAGAAGTACTTCGTTATGCTGTAGATAATGGCGAAATTTCCGCTTCTGGTATTCAGCGTCGATTTAGAGTTGGATATAATAGAGCTTCAAGACTGATTGAATCAATGAAAGATATGAAAATTATTTCTCCACCACCAAGCGCTGGTAAAGGTTGGAGTATTAATATAACAAGAGATGAAATACAAAGTTACTTAGATTAACTATAAAACACAATACTAAAAAAGACAATCCTATCAAGGATTGTCTTTTTTATTAATATTATAAATAATAGGGAAGAAGATTACAAATCGAGTCCAATAGTAAAATCTTCAAATTTATCTACTGGTGTTTCTACATAAGCTTCAAGTTCTTCTGGATCTTGAGGTAGATCATGCCAAATAGTAAATAATTCTTGCTTGAGTTCTGCTAATCCATGTCCTGTACCAGCACTAGTTATAAATATACGAACATTATCTTTTTTCAATCTATCCATGAATTCTTGTACATCTTCAGATATTTCAGGCATAAGATCGATTTTGTTAAAACAAACGACAAAATTACGCTTGGACAAACGCTGAGAATAAGTAGCTAATTCTTGTTTGAGGATATTAAATTTTTCTTCAGGATTTTCCATGATATCTAATACAAATAATAACAACTTAGTTCTTTCAATATGTTTTAAAAATTCAATTCCTAATCCTCGCCCTTGAGCAGCACCTTCAATTAATCCAGGAATGTCAGCAATAAGTAATCCATCGCCAAAATAATCAGGTACCATCATCCCTAAATTAGGAACGAGAGTGGTAAAAGGATAATCAGCTACTTTTGGTCTTGCGTTGGTGAGACAAGATACTAAAGAAGATTTTCCAGCATTAGGAAATCCAGCTAAGCCTATATGAGCAATCAGTTTTAATTCTAATAATAGAGTTTTCTCTTCTCCTAGAGTTCCTTTTTGAGCATAATTGGGACTTTGTTTGATAGAAGTTTTGAAGTGAATATTACCCTTACCACCACGCCCACCTTGTAGAACTTTGTATTCATTTACCCCTTCAGATAAATCAACAAGAGCTTTGTGCGTACCATCTTCAAAAACTTCAGAAACGATTGTTCCAGGAGGAACATCCAAATAAATACTCTGACCTTTTTTCCCATAGCATTTTTGTTCTTGTCCATTTTCACCAATTTGAGCTTTAAATTTTTGACCATTATGATAATTAGCAAGAGTGTGCAACTGAGGATTTACCCTAAAAATAACACTACCACCATCACCACCATCACCACCATCTGGACCACCAAGAGGAACATTTTTTTCCTTGAGGAAGGAAACAGCACCATCGCCACCTTTTCCTGAATAAGCAAAAACTTTTACTTCATCTTTAAAAATCATATTTTATCCTTGTGAATTCTTAGTTATGTGTCCCTGTACTTCCAAAGCCACCATTTCCGCGTTCTGTTTTAGCAAGTTCTTTTACAATAGTAAAGTTGGCTTGTAATATAGGTGAAATAATTGCTTGAGCAATACGCATTTCTGGAGTTATCTCAAAATCAGCTCCACTTAAATTAAGTAATAATATTTTAATTTCTCCACGATAATCAGCATCTATAGTACCAGGTCCATTAGGGATCAGAAGCCCTTTTGATGCCAACCCACTGCGAGCACGAATTTGCATTTCGTAGCCACTAGGTATAGCTACAGATAATCCTGTAGGAATTATAGCGATCTGTCCATGAGGAATAGAGATAGCTTGATCGAGTAAGGCGTAAATATCTGCTCCAGATGAATCTTTAGTTTGATATGTTGGTAATAAAGCTTTTGGATTCAATTTTTTTATTTCGATAATCATGAGGACTCCAGTCATTATTCTTTGTTATTATTATACTGTGAATTATCTTGAATTTGCAAATCTATTAACGAGGTTTGCGTACATTAAAGAACTTTTCTATTTTAGCTAAAATTTCATTAGGTGATAAATAAAGAGATTCTGATGGTTTTGCTGTTTGGATAAAATATTTGCCATAATATTTTGAAAATATTCTGCTATCAAGTACTAGTAAAACACCTCTGTCTTTTTGAGAACGAATGAGTCTTCCTATTCCTTGTTTGTATTTAATTACAGCTCTAGGTATAGAATATTCAGAAAAAGGATTTTTCCCTTGAGCATTTAACAAACGAGAAATAGCTTGTGTTAGAGGATTAAAAGGATTATCAAATGGTAATTTATCAATAACAATAAAACGGAGATGATCTCCTTGAACATCCACCCCTTCCCAAAAGCTTGAAGTACCAAATAACACGGTATAATCTTTGGATCTCATAGTATTGATAAGATAGTCACGAGAATAATCCCCTTGTTTTAAAGGGTGTAATCCTATATTAGCAAATTCATCAGCTAAAACTCTAAATGCATTATCCATTGCTCTATAGGAAGTGAATAGTAATAAAGTGCCACCACCAACAGTAAGTACAGCTTGACGGACTAATTCTAATTTATCTTGTTCTTGTCGTGCAGGATTGAGATATTGCTCATTTACAACGAATATCTCCATTTGATTTTTATAGTCAAATGGACTTGCTAAAATCACATTATCTATTCTTTTTTCTTCGACATATTGTAGGCCAATTCCTTCAGAAAAGAAAGTGAATGTTTTGTTAATAGACAAAGTAGCAGAACTAAAAATAATAAAATCTTTGGGTCTAAAGATATGTCGTGTTAAATAATCGTCTACAGAGGCTGGACCAGCCGAAAATATAATAGCATTATTCGTGAATTCCATTTGTTTAACCGCTATGGTATCAGCATCGAGATTATTGAATATTTTTTCAAAAGTTTGTCTCATAGTATGAAGAGCATTGTTATGAAGATCTACTACACGAAGAATTTCTATGACACGATTTTCAGGAATAATCTCTTGAGTTCTTTCAATCAGTTTGGTGAGATGAGCTTCTAATAATCTAATTTCATCAAATAATAATGATAAAATCTGCTTTGCTGTTTGCCAATGAGGTTGATTGAAAAGTTCTTGATTGATTTCTGTAGATAATTCTACATGCTCTTGTAATAAATTTCTAAATTTTTGTTCTCTTTCTTTTAAGCTAGCTGTGATAGAAAGTACTTCTACAGAACTTTTATGAAATAGCTCTGATAATTCAGAGGATCTGTCTAAAGTAGATCTATCACGGAGCAAGCTTAATTGTCCAAAAAATTTATCTCCTTTTTGTCTATAAAGACGAGATAATCTCCACAAAATAGAACCAAAAGAAAAAGATTCTGCCATAGCATTGAGAGTGATCATAGATAAACTATGAGCCTCGTCCAAGACAAGACCAGAAAAATGAGGAATAGTGGGCATAAAACCTTGTTCATCATCTATCGCAGCTAATAATAACGCATGATTTCCTATCAAAATATGAGAGGCTTCTGCAACCATTCTAGCTTTGTAATAAAAACAATCTGTATAAAAAGGGCATTCTTTACGAGGACAATTAGGGGTAGAAGCAGAGAGCTCTTCCCATAATTCTGGAGATATTTTTTCGGGAATTTCTGAACGAAGACCTTGTTCTGTATTTTTTGACCAAATATTAATAATATTCAATTGATTCTTAATACTATTAGGATTATCAAAAAGAGAAATAGCTTTGTCAAATTCTGTTTGGAATTCGTGTAATGCTTTGGGACAGAGATAATTTGATCTTCCTACTAAAACAGCAAATCTTGGTTTGATACCTGTAATTCTTTCGACAATGGTAGATACTAATTCTGCATCTTTTTGAGCAATCTGATTTTGAAGATTGATTGTATGTGTTGTAACAAAAACACGCTTATCAGATTGTACTGCCCATATTGTAGTAGGAATAAGGTAAGCTAAAGATTTCCCAGTTCCAGTTCCAGCTTCTGCCATAAGAATCTGATCATCATTAATAGCTTTGATTATTTTTTGAACAAGCATTTCTTGAGCTTTTCTTTCTTCGTAAGTTCCTATCACTTCTGCAAGAATACCATCTTTTTGAAAAATAGAAAGTATTTGTTTTTCTTGTAGAAATATACGAGGTTTAGGTTTGTAAACAATATTAACTTCAGAACAATCATTGTTGATAATATAAAATCCTAGCTTTTTGGTCGCCAATAAAGATGCTATATTAATATCAGGGTTAGAGGCTCGGAGATCTCCTGAAGGATGGTTGTGAATAACAAGATCCCCTTTAAGACCATCAGCGAGAGGAGCTGGAACGGCTTGATCATTACCAAATGCTATGGCTTCAAATTCGGATACAATACCACTTCTATCTACCCAAGCAACAAAAAAAACTTCACTACCATGATGATTTTGGATAATAGTAGACATTTCGGAGATGACTTGCGGATGAAAAAGTTCAGCGGTAGTTTTGTGCAAAAAAAGCTCCTTGTTATTGCACTCAGTATAGATTTTATATCTATATATTTTGAAAAATTTGAACTATTATTTCACACTATATTAGTAATGATAGTTTGTTAGGATTTTTCTTATTATTAACTATATTTATAATTGATTTGCAAGTTCTTGTGCAAATTTCAAAGTAAGGAGTGAAGCTTCATTTAACATATCTGTAGAAATATTTAATTTATTGATTTGAGGTATTAATTGAGCATAATCTTGTGTTTCTAAGTGTTTAATACTCTGTAAAAATTCACCTAAAGAACCTTCATGAGTAATAATTGCTTTTGAAATAGTAGGAGATAAATGTAATTGTTGAAGAATATGATCCATAGGAACATGAAGTAAAGTATCTGATAGTGATAATAAACCTACAAGGAAAGCTTCATCTTTGAGAGATTTAGAAGCATTAGGCGTAGATTGGGTAAGAAAATATTCCATAAGTTTCCCTCTTTGGGTAGCAAGAAGAAAAAGAGGATCGTCTTTGATTTTTTGGTTAGGATCTGTTTGACTTTTTTGAGAATATAATAATAATAATAACCATTGAGTAAACGCTTTTTTCCCAAGAAGAGCAATAGCTTGTTTAATAGAAGTAATTTCTTGTATAGTAGCAACACTAGCTGAATTAACAACTTTGAGAAGAGAAATAATAAGTTTAGGATATAGTTTCATTGTTTGTTCTATTTCAAGAATATCAGCATCTTGTTGTAATAATTTGATGACAGCAAAAACACCTTGTATAGAAGGAGCTATATTGTGACTTTCTAAAATAACAGGTTTGGTAAAAAAGAATCCTTGAAAATATTGATATCCAAGTGAATTACAAAGTTGAAACATTTCTTCTGTTTCTACTTTTTCTGCAAGTAGTATAATATTAAAAGGTTTCAAAAGTGCTGTTTTTTTCTCAAGATCTTCAAGATTAGTATCTAGTACATCAACTTTAACAATACTTACTTCATTAAGAATAGGTCTCCAATGTTCAATTTGTTCTTCATTAATGATAAAATCATCTAAAGCAAAAATATAATCTTTTTTCTTAAACTTCTTTATTAAACTTAGCAGTTCTTCAGAAGGGTCTTGAGTTTCTAGAATTTCAATAACAAATCGATTTGGAGGGATAATATCTAACAATCCTTTTCTTAAGATATCTATACCTATATTAATAAAACCTTTTTTTTGACCAAGAATATTATCAATAGACATTATTGATAAAGTAGTAGTAATAACATTAGCTGTAGCTTCTGTATCCGAATTAATCGGAGAGTTATCTGTAGATCGAAATAATAATTCATAAGCAATAACATTTTGATTTCGATCCAAAATTGATTGACGACCTAATAAAATATTCATAATATTTTTTACTCCACAATAAATAAAATTTTAAATAATTTCTATTTAGGTATTATACGATAAAATATCAATTTTTTCAAGAAAATAATAATACTATCTACTAATTTTTTGTTATTAAGTTTTTAATAATAAGTACGATATTACTTGATGAGGCTAATTAATTTATTAGAATTAATAAAAGGTGAATTTATAATGAAATCAAAAATATTTTTATCAGTAATATATATTGGTGTTATTTGGTTGGTAGGGATTTTTATTTTTGGAAAATCTGGTGTTATTGATAATATGTACCAAGCTAAAGAGACAATACGTTTGACAGAAATCTTGTGGCAATCCAAAAACGAATTAGAAAGTATGACAAGAGAAATTCATCATTTGTCTTCTATGCAAGAGCCTACACAAGCTTTTCTAATAGAACAGGGACGAAAAACAAAAGAAATTATCGTTTTCAAAATGAATACAATAAGTAATTCTTCAGAACAAGAAACTTCATCTATTTTAAAGGAACAACTTTTGTTTTTTCAAAGTATTAGTATAGCATTAATTATTATAGTGTTGGGTTGTTTTGGTATTTATATAATAGCTTATGTTAATAAGACAAAAATAATTAAAGAACTAAATATAGAATCTAAAGAAGGAAAGAAGATATGATATTTTATAAACTCACTCGGTACTGCTGTTTTTTGATCTTGTTAATGATAACTGGGCTTTATTTTTTTAAATCTATGAAAATACCATATCTTTCTAATTTGTATACCGGAATAGATCAAGTATATACAAATATTCTTCATGATTTTAAAGATGAAACAGATATAGATATAGAAACTTTAATTACACAGAGTTCTTTGGATTTGTTAAAAGAACCACAAATGATCATTAATAATTTTTTTAATGATATTTCTACAGAATATGCCTTAGGTGAATCAATAAAAAGAAATCATGAGGATTTGGTGTATCTTATTAGTGAATACTTACAACATTATAAATATTTTAGAGATTTTGTTGTTTATCAAGACGAAATAATGGTTTATAAATATAAGCAATTGTATTCACTATCTGTTATTGAGTTTGAATACGAAAAAAAGCTGAGGGATACTACAAATGTAATTGTTAAATTTGTATTTGATTTAGCAATGCTTCAGGCTGAGTTGAATAAAATAGATACTAGTATGTATGTATTATACAATGATACTATTTTATACAGCCAAAAAATTCAAAGCTTAGCGTCAGAAGATATAAAAAAATATATTAAACCTTATCAAGATTCTGATAAACCACAAACGTATGCCAATGAATCTAAAGGATTGTATATTAATACAATAACTGAAAACTTAAAATATCCTCTTACTATATTTATAGTAGATAAAAAAAGTGATTTCAATATTGGATATCTAGTTCAATTTTTATTTATACTCCTTTTTCCTGTATTGTTTATTTTATTGATTATATTGGATCAAATTATTTATCATAAAATCAAAAATTTAGAAAATAATAAAATTTATAATAATAGTTTAAAAAATATGACAGCAAATAATTTTGAAGATGAAAATTCTTTAGAGTGGATAGATCAATGGGTTGAGCTAGAAGATATAGTAATAAAAGATGTTAGAGCAAAAGATACAGCTCATATTAATCATGTTAATTTTACTAAAAATATAAAAAATAATAAGGAATAATAAATGAATTATAAACTCTCACTTATTTTTTTCTTATTTATTTCATTTTTTTTATTTGATATAAAAAACTATAGTAAAGTGATTTCTTGGTCTTTTTCTAACACACCTTCACTATTACTCACTGACAAAATCGGAGTGATAGAATCTAATATGTCTTTTGTTGTAGATACAAATAATATGACAAATAGAATTAGAGTTGAAGATATAATATTAGATCAAGAATATCGATTTATTTCACTATTTACTCGATTTAATAAGACACATTTTTCATCTTTTATCAACATAAAAGTTTATGATGTTTTTACAGATAATCAATTATTAGAATTTGATTTTTATGAACCAGAATTTAAATCTATTAGCAGTATGCAAATTGATACGGAACGAGTTTATTTGATTATTGAATTAAATGGTGATGATATAGAATTGAGATCAGTTGGTATGGAGATGGTCAAACAAGATATTATTACAGAGAGTAATTTCACATTAAGTAGTAACTTATTAGATGCAAAAAAAGATAATTTGGAAATTAGAGTTATCTTTACTAAAGCTGTAGAGGTTACATTATTGATTTATAATAAAAATGGTGATATTTGTAAAGAAATATTAATGAAAAAAATATTAGATCCAGGAGCTTATGTATTTGCTATGGATCCTCAAGAATTATCATTTGATTATTTATCAGATAAAACTTATTATGTTTGGCTTAAAGCTGAGAACCTCTTATCCAAACCTGTAGAATTTATTAAAAATTTCCAAGTAATTCCATAGAGTTTTTATGTTACAAAAAGAAAATCAATATATAAGACATTTTTTAGATGTGTTAATTTATGAAAAACAATATTCTTCAAATACGCTTAAAGCATATCAAACAGATATCGAATCATTTGTTCAGTTTTCGATTCATCATGATTTTTCTTGGATTGAAGCATCGCCTTGTCATATTTCATCATGGTTAGAATTCCTAAGTAAATTAAAATTATCACCCAAATCTATTGCTAGAAAATTAAGTTCTCTTCGGAGTTTATTTATATTTTTGATAAAAAGTAATATAATTGATAAGAATCCTTTTGTTTTATTTTCTTCTCCCAAATTAAAAAAAACTATTCCTACTACTTTAAGTCAAATAGAAATATTTGAAATATTTCATAATATGCCTATACAAAATGTTTTAGAGCGAAGAAATAAAGCTATGTTAATACTGATGTACGCTACGGGGATTCGATCTGAAGAATTATGTTCCTTACAACATTCAGATGTTAAATTGAGTAATAATACGATTAAAGTATTAGGCAAAGGAAAAAAAGAACGAATAGTCCCTTTGATTCCAAAGGCTAGTGAAATAATAGAATCGTGGTTAGAAGACAGAAAAATATTGAATCAAAATTTGTCTAGTTCTCTATTTTTATCAAAAAATGGACATAAACTGACAACAGCAATGATTAGAAAAATTGTTCAAAATTTTTCCTCAATGATCCCAAGTACCATAGCGAAAACTTTTCATGCTCATGCGTTTCGTTATACTTTTGCGACGCATCTTTTAGAGAATCAAGCCAATTTAAGACATATTCAAGAATTATTGGGGCATGCAAGTTTATCTGTTACGCAAAATTACACTACAATATCAATCACTAATTTACAAAAAAAATTCAAGCAATTTCACCCTAGAGCAAAATGATAAATGCGTATATATGGGCTTGACTTTTATAATATATATAGTATAATATATATATAGATATAAGTATATTACAATATATCAAAGGAGTCCGTTTTGAAATACAAAAACTCACGCCATGGACAATATAGTGTCATCAAAGTTGAGGGAAATTTAGTTAATGACCCTGTTGCAAATGAATTTAAACAAGTAATCTATGATTTAATGGATAAAGGTGAGAAATATATTGCAATTGATTGTTCAGAGATGCAATTTATTGGTAGCTCTGGAATTGGAAAATTGCTGTTAGCTTACAAACGAATTACGGATCTTGGTGGTAAAATAGCTGTCGTGTACTTGCATCCAGAAATGAAAGATTTATTTATTGCATTTAAACTGCAAGAATTTATTTCTATTTGTGATTCTTTGGATGAATTAGTATAGTTTTACTTAAGATATATTTGGAATTTTTATGCAAATAATACTAGTAGCTTTAATTGGTATAGTATCATTACTAATACTTGTTATTTTTAAATATTCAATAGTAGCAATAAGTTTTGTTACTGGCATGTTATTTTGTGGATTATTCCTATGGATTATTTCTTATTTTTCTAAAAAAAATCAATTATTTTCAACCCTTTTCTCTAGTGATCTTTTTCAATATTTATTATCAGTTGATGGTATACAAAAACTTCGTAAACAAATTCTATCAAAAATTAAACATCTTCAAGATTATCAAATTTTCTTCTTTAATAATAATGATATTACTATATTTCCAAAAAATAAAATAATTCTTACTAAAGAAGAAAAAATCACTTTAGAATTATTAGTTCAAAAATCACTTCATAAATCTTATTTTGTTTTAGTTGAAAATCTAGACAGAATAAAAATTCCCCATTCACATTGTTATGCATATTCTTATAGTATTCCTTTTTTTAATAAAAGAATTTTAATTTTAGTTTATATTTCTGTTGATACACCATGGACACCTTTGTTACAAGAACAAATTAGCTCTGCTAACGACACTTTGTCTGTGGTTAGTTTTTTTGTTGAAGTGATAGGTGGAAATGAAGGTATCTTAGAATTATTAAAAGAAAGTGTTTGGGGTTCTCCTTATGCAATAGGGGTTTGTAACCCAGCAGGGGAATTATTTTTTGGTAATGATGCTTTATATCAAATGTTTCAGGGGGATGTGCCCAATTTTTCTGTATTAACAGGTAAAGAAGTTTTTATGCTTCTATTTGATGGCAAAAGAATAGGACAATCGTTTACATTACAAGGTCGTCGTATACAATTAGAAGCGTTTCCTCTTAATAATAAAAATTTTCTGGTTACCAAATGTCTTTTTGTATTTTTTGATGAGAGTGTAGAGTTCAAACAAGAAATGTTAGGTGAAGCTAATACATTAAAACGTTTTACTTCAGGAAGTTCTCTAATTGGTGCAGCAATGTTCACCTTAGATGGTATTATTTTATATAGTAATGAAGCATTTATGAAAAAATTAGATGTTTATAAAGTACGTGAAGCAGTACAAAAAAATATTTTTGAATTATTTATAATCGATAAAGAAGAATATCAACGATTGGTAACAGAAATTCTTTCGGGTACAGAGCAGCACATATCGTTGATTGGTAAGGAAAACGAACAAGAATTTCAAGTATTATTTAAAGGTGTGATATTTGGTGATAAAACAATTGTAGAAGTTGTTTTAGAAGATGATAATATTTATAATGCTAACATGTCTTATCTTGATAAAGAAACTCAAGAACTATATGAAGAATTAAAAACAGCAAGAAGTGTTCAAGAACATATTTTAACTTTACCAACTATTTATAGACCTGGAATGGGTGTGAATACTTTATATATTCCGTCTAGACAACTAAGTGGCGATTTTTTTACAATTATACCTTTTGAAAATGACCAGATGGGAATTCTTATTGCAGATGTCTCAGGACATGGAGTATCTGCATCATTGATTACAGCGGCATTGAAAATATTAATTGAATTTGCACCAAGAGATGCCGATTCTCTTCCAAAAATCATGTTTTATTTTAATACTTATTTAGCTGGTATTTTACCTGAAGGAAGTTTTGTTACTTTATTCTATGGTATTATTGATTTTAATGAAAATACCCTACAATATATTAATAGTGGACATCCTTTTCCAATTTTGGAAGATATTGAAAGAAATGAAATAAAAATTCTTGAAGGGATGGGTTATCCTTTGGGTGGTTTATTAAATGTATCTTTTGAAGATTTAGTACATACCGTACAACTTCCTGCTAAATGTAGAATTCTTTTATACACTGATGGAATTTTACAACATATACAAGGTACGATGAAAGAAAAATTAGAAAAAATTTGGTATGTAATAGGCAAAAATAAAGCACTTAATGACAAAGAATTGTTACATGTTTTATATCAAGATCTTATTTCTAGAAATTCACCTATTCCAGAAGATGATGTTAGTATGATGCTAGTAAGTCTAGATAAGACACGTACAATGAAACATCATTTATATATATCTTCTTCTATTTTAGAAGTAGATACCGTAATTGCTCAAATAGGTATTTATATTCAAAAAGTTGTTGAATTAGATCCTGCAGTATATTGGAAAATACAAACATGTTTTTATGAATCATTATTGAATGCTGTTGTGCATGGGAATAAATATAATACACAAAAAAAAGTATATATTGAATTTAGAATAGTGAAAGGCTTGATTGTTATTCGTATTAGAGATGAAGGAATTGGTTTTAATTATAATCATGTCCCTGATCCCTTGAATCCAGAAAACATTCTTAAAGATTTTGGTCGTGGAATTACTGTATTAAAGACACTTACGGATAAAGTTAAGTTTAATAAATCAGGTAATGAAGTTACTATGTTTTTTAAAACAGAGAAGGGCAAATAATGCATATTTATCATACACCTATTTTAGCAGAAAAAATTCTAGAGTTTTTAGATATTAAGTCTAATAGTATTCTTGCAGATCTCACTACGGGTGAGGGAGGACATTCATCATTAATGGTACCTTTAGCTCCCAAAGGTCAACTACTTTGTTTAGATAGAGATAGAATAATTTTAGAAAAAGCTCAAGAAAGAATGAAAGAATATTCTAATATTACTTATATATGTGATACTTATGATCATTTAAGTGCTATTAGAGAACAAATAAATTTTCCATTGTTTGATGGTGTTTTGATTGATATGGGTATATCAATGTTTCATTTCAAAGGAGCTGAAAGAGGTTTTTCTTTTGAAGATGATTCTTTAGATATGAGATTATCAGAAGATCATCCTATTTCTGCAGAACAAGTAATTAACACATTTTTAGAAGAAGATTTGGCTGATATTTTTTATTATTATGGTGAAGAGAGATACTCACGCCGTTATGCAAGAGAAATAGTTAAACAAAGACCATTTTTATCAGCTAAAGAATTAGCAGACTTTTTGGTAAATAAAATTGGTAGACATGGTAAAATACATCCAGCTACTAAAATATTTCAAGCATTGCGTATTTATGTTAATGAAGAATTAGAAATTGCCGAAAATATGTTAAAGGGAATTATTGATAATTTAGCTATTGGTGGCGTATTGTGTATTTTGACATTTCATTCTTTAGAAGATAGACTAGTTAAAAATGCATTCAAATCTTATGTTAAAACAGGTTTGGGAGAATTATTAATTCCAAAAACGCTTAGTCCATCATTTGAAGAAATTAAAAGTAATCCTGCAGCACGAAGTGCAAAATTACGAGTTTTTAAGAAGGGTTAGTATGTCTATATTCAGGTTTTTCTTTGTTCTTACCATACTAATGTTCTATGGATTGTTATTTACAGAACAGCGTATTGTATCTCGAGAAAGAATGAGAGAAACAATAAAATTAACCCAAGAAATAGAGCAACTTAATGCTAGAAAACAAGAACTAACAATATTAATAGAAATAGAAAGGTCTAGATTAGTTAAGAGATCTCAAAATATGGGTAAATTATTATCTCCCAGAGATATTATTATTGTTGAATAATAAAGAGAGAATAGAATGCATACTAGAGTGAAATCACTTAATATAAATATCTTATTGTTTGTCTATATTATTATTTTTAATAGCCCATTGTATTCTAGTTATTTATTTATATCTTCTTCGCCTTTAGGTGCAAAAGTATCTATAGAAATTTCAAATAAAGATTCAATAAAAATTATTAATTTAGGAAAAACACCTTTAAAAATCACTAATTTTTTAACGAATACTAAAGTTATAATAGAAAAAGTTGAATACTTTTCAAGTACAAATACAATCAAAAAATCAACAAAAGTACAAAATTGTTTTTTCAATTTAGTGCCTCTCACTTTTGATATAGAATTTCCTAACCAAAGCGATTCTCTTTTTTATGCAAATAAAAAACCGTACAGTGTGTTAGATGGTGTATTAGCTTTACCTTATGGTAATTATCAAATTTCACATGATTTCAAGAAAAATTCTTTAGCTATTAATTATAAAAGTCCATACACTCCATATATTGCTTTCTTTTCAACAATTACAGTAGTATCTACTATTATGGCTATTACAGCTCAAGTACTAGCAGCTCAATCATACAAAGAATTTTTAAAAGCAGATAATAGTACAGAGGTGCTTGCAAGTCTAGGAAATGTATCTACATGGGATACTGTAATGTGGTCTAGTGTAGGTATAGGAACAGGAGCTTTGATTGGCACAATAATTACGGCGTCCTTAGATGCTAAAGATAAAAAAAGAATTAAAAGATTTAATGGTTTGAATACATCTGTAAGATCAACAGAATATATATCTGATTATCAAGATATTATTTTAACCAGTACTTTTGATGACAGTGTGGTATTAAAAAAAATCGCAGCTTTTATTAAAAAATATCCTGCAGCAGATTCTCCTATTTTATCAGATATATATCTCAGACGAGCTGGAATATATATGACCCATACAAAAAATAATAATAAAGCTATTAAAGATCTAAACATAATTATTGAAAAAATGCCTACCAAAAAAAATTATGAATTAGCTACCAAATTATTAGCTGATATTTATATGGATGAAAAAAATTATTTAGAAGCATATAAATACTATTCAGAATCACTCTTAGTAATAGAAATTTTTACATACAGTCAATTAAAATTTCTTAGTTTAAAAGCTTTGTATAATATGGCTCAAGAGAATTCTCAACAATATAAACAAATTTTTTTAGATGAGTCAGTAACCAAATATCTAAAAAGTTTTTCCAAAGTAGAAAATTCTATTGTTTTAGAATGGCGTGATATTATTAAAAAATTATAATAAAAAAAACACCTCAAAATATGAGGTGTTTTTTTTATTTGAGATTAGTTATGAAAATTAACGACCCTAGTTCCAATATTTTGAGTAACACGGTTGTTTTTCTGACCACTACGAAATACTAAAAATTGTGCAATTTGTTCGGCAGATACTGTTAGAGGTTCGCTAAATACTAACCAATTTACAATAGTGTCACATCCAGGTGTTGTTAATGATCCATCATAGCTATAGAATGATTTTTTTTGTGGAACAAGAGTTACTATATTAATACTTTGATTATAATCTATGCTTGTTTTATTTGTTGGAGCACTATCTAAAAATTGTTGAAACACTTCGTTTTTAGTTCCTTCTTTAAATAAAATTCCTAAAACAGTTAATTGATCGTTTTCATCTTTATGTACTAAATGAAGTTCTAAAGGGACATTTTTTCCATTAATAGTGTGTTCACTATCACTATGAAAGTGAAATTGACGTAAAGTATAATTAGAACCTTTATAATTAATTATAGCAGAATCATCGATTAATGCGTTTATAGCATATCCAACATTTTCTAATTGAGCTATATTTACTTGTTCATAATTAATTTTAAGATCCTGTTTATTTTCATTTGTTATAGCTGTTGTTGTAATAATATTAATAGGAGATTGGTGATCCTCTTCCATACATTTTTTACTTACTGTTCCCCAATTACTATTATAGTTCCATGATTTAGGGTATTTTAAAGCGTTTGTCTTTTTCTTGTTAGATGGTACACATTCTATAATATTCATCCCAATGAATAAAATGCACATGCATTGTATTATTTTTTTCATAAAAACCTCTTTTGCAATAATATTTATATTATTATAATTATTAATAATTTAGTTAATATTTGAAAAAAACAATAGTACATTGTTGAATAAATGAAAAAAAATTCTAATAATATAAATTGGGTGTTTTATTTGAATACGGGAAGAACTTTAAATACCACAAGGATATGACAAAGACCTGCAATAATACCATAAATAATTAATAAATAAGGAATAAATTTCCCTTTAAAGGGAGAATAGCTTATTTCACCATACTGTTGGCGAACTTTTAATACCATTAATGCAGGAACAATAACAGCCCAAATTATAGAGAATAATCCAGCCCAAGAAATAGCCGAGATAAAACCTTCTGGAAAAAATATACCACCAATCATCGGTGGGACAAAAGTGATGAGGCTAGTTTTTGCTCGTCCTATAGGAGTATCATCAATTTTGAAAAGGTCAGCAAGATAATCAAATAAACCCAAGCCTGCTCCTAAAAAGGAAGTAGTTATTGCTAAAGCTGCAAAAGTATCTAAAGCTCTTGTGATGAATACATTAGATGCCCCAGTATTAGCAGCTTGAATTAGGCTACCAACATTCCCTCCAGCATTAATAACAGTTTTGAAACCTTTTTGAGAAACGCTTCCACTGGCAACAAAAATCCAAATACTATAACAAGCTAAAGTAATTAATGTTCCGTATAAAAGACATTTGTTGATACGATCTGGTTCTTTACCAAAATATTTTACGAGACTGGGTACATTACCATGAAAACAAAAAGATGTCAAATAGGTTGATACTGCAGCCCACATATAAATAATATTATTATTGGTGTCAAATATATTTGATAGACTAATAGAAGGTAACAAGCCATTCATTGAAATAAAAAATGCTATTGACATAATGATTACCATAATAACAGAAAATTTATCAACGAGCCATGTACTTGCCCAGATACAAATAATAAGTGTAAGTGCAAATAAAAAACTAGCTATTTTTCTATCGATATTTATTCTACCAACATCAAAAAGATAAGAGACTAGGGAACTTCCACCACTAATATAAGCATATATTAAAATATACAGAACAAAAGAAATTGAAATACCGTTAATAATACTCCATTTTGTTCCTAATGTATTTTTCACAAGAGAATGAAAACTAACTCCAGCTTCGAAGTGCATATTAACTTCTAAAATGGCTTGACTAGAACGAAACATACAAAACCAAGTGAAAATAAGTAAAAGAGAAGCCCAAGCTAACCACATACCAGCAGAAACAGTAGGTAAAGCTAGCATTCCTGCACCAATAGATGTTCCCGCTACTATCATTGAACCACCCAAAATAGATGCTTTTTTGATATTTTTAGACATAATAAACCCTTACATTTTTTTTATATTAAATATATTATGATATTATAGGGATAAAAAATCAATGGTTAAATAGAAAATATATTGATTAATAAATATCATAAAGAAAAACACCCTTCGTATGAAAGGTGTTTTGATATTTAACGTTTTGAATATTGTTCTTTTTTACGAGATTTACGGAGACCGTATTTCTTACGCTCAACCATTCTATCGTCTCTAGTAAGAAAACCTTTATCTTTTAAGGTAGGACGATATTTATCTCTATCTAGTAGGTTAAGAGCTCTAGCTAAACCATGACGAATAGCTTCAGCTTGACCATTAACACCACCACCTTTTACAGTACAAAAAATATCAAATTGATTTGTTGTATTTGTAATAGTGAATACTTCAAAAATTTGATCACGAAAAAATTCTGGGAAATATTCTGTATAGTCTTTTTTATTTACTGTGAAATTTCCTTTTCCATTAGGAGAAAGAAAAACACGGGCAACACTTGTCTTACGACGACCTGTTGCATAAACACGGGTATCTTTTTTTATAACTGCCATGTTATTTCTCCTTTAAATATCTCTGTGAATGATTAATCCACTGTTAGCATTTTTGAATTCAGAGCCTTCAACAATAATAAGTTTTTTAAACATACGACGAGCAAGGCGATTTTTTGGTAACATAGCTTTAATAGCTTTTTCTAATGGAAACCAAGGTTTTTTATCCATCATTTGTTTGTGACTAAGTTCTTTGAGTCCACCCATCCATCCTGTATGACGTCTGTATACTTTAGTATTTTCTTTTCTACCTGAAAGTGTGAATTGGTAAGCATTAATGATTACGACGAAATCACCGTCATCAACATGCGGGGTGAAAGTTGCTTTGTGTTTGCCTTGAAGAATTCTTGCTGCAACAGCAGATATACGACCAAGAGCTTTACCCTGGGCGTCAATAACATGCCATTTACGAGAAATCTCTGGAGCTTTTGTGTAAGTTGTTTTTAAGCTCATAAGTTAAATTCCTTTATAGTTTTTTCTTAGGTCTTGCAAGGAGGTGCAGAATCCTAAAGTATGGGACTTTTTTATTATAACAAAATAAATAAAAAAAATCAATCAAATTTTAATTTTTTTTTATGATAATTTTTTCTTTGATAATAATATAGAATTTCCTATAACAGTTAAAGAACTAAATGTCATCGCTATTTCAGCAGTAACAGGATGTAATAAGCCTAAAAATGCTGCAGGAATAGCAACGCAATTATAGAAGAAAGCCCAAAATAAATTTTGTTTGATTTTAGTGAATGTTGCTTTTGCTACTTTAAAAGAAGTGATCAATGAAATTAATGATCCTGTTACAAGAATAATATCACCTGATTCTGCTGCAATATCTGTACCTGTTCCCATAGCAACTCCTACATTTGCTTGTTCCAATGCAGCTGCATCATTAATACCGTCACCTACAAAACATACTTTGAAATTTTGATCTTGCAGTGATTTTATAGTGTCTAATTTTTGTTTTGGAGAACATTCATACATTACAGAGGTAATATTTAATTCTTTTGCGACTGCATGGGCAGCATTTTTACGATCTCCAGTGATCATGATAATTTTTTTACCCATTGCTTGTAGATGATGGATACAATCTTTAGCTTCAGGATTTAATGAATCTGTAAAACTCAAAATCAACTCACAATTTTTAGTATGCATATTAGACAAACAAACTAATGTTTCGTGTAATGAAATAGTAGTGTTCATATTTAGTAGTAATTCTTCAGAAATATCAATATCTTGTTCTTGAGTAGCTTTTAAAGATCCAGCAAACCAATCTATTTGATTGTATGTTCCATAAATACCTTGACCAGGACTATTAATAATATTTTCTAATATTTTGGCTTCTATCTTATGTTCTTTAGCGTATATTGATATAGCGTGTGCAATAGGATGTGTAGAGCTTTGCTCTAATCCCGTAATAATTTCTAAAGCTTCAGAGGTATTAGAATTCAATGTTATTACATTGGTAACTTTAGGTTTGCCCATGGTAAGTGTGCCTGTTTTGTCTAAAGCAATAATATCAATATCACAGAGATGTTGTACAGCACTTCCTCTACGAATCAAAATACCTTTTTTAGCTCCTAAAGTAGAGCCATTGACAAGAGCCATAGGGGTTGCCAGACCTAAAGCACAAGGACAAGCGATTACTAACACAGAAATTGCTGCGGAAAGTGCAGAAGTAAAACGAGAAGAAGAATTGTAAGAAAATCCAAAATAAGACAACAATTCAGGAAAAAATTCAGGAAAAGCAAACCAAATAGCAAAACTCAAAAAAGATATAATTAGGATAATAGGAACAAAAATTACTGTAATTTTATCTGCTAGTACTTGTATTGGAACTTTTGTGTCTTGAGCTTCTTGAATTAATTTGATTGTTTGAGCAAGCATATTATTTTGAGAATCTCTTTCTACGCGTATGATAATAAATCCATCAATATTAATAGAACCCCCATAAATATAATCTCCAGGTTTTTTTTCTATAGGGAGTGATTCTCCTGTAAGAAAACTTTCATCTGTAGAGGTTCTTCCCTTTATAATTATTCCATCTGTAGGTATTTTTTCTCCAGATTTGATTTGGATAGTGTCATTGATTTTTAGATCTTGTATCAAAACTTCTGTGATTGTACCATCTTTTGTGATAAGATGTGCGTATTTGCCATTAAAATTAGCTAAAGCTGATATTGCTTTAGAAGCTGTTCCTCTTGCTATATTTTCTAGAAAGCGTCCTGTAAGATTTACTGTAATAAGCATGGATGCCGTTACGGAATAATCAGGAATATTAAGTCCAAATAAAGGTAATAGAGAACTTACCCATGCAGCTAACGCACCTAAGGTGATGAGAAAATCCATACCCATAACACCAGCGAATAAAGAAGTAATAGCATTTTTTACAATAGAAAATCCTGGTATAAAAATTGTCATTCCAGCTACAATAATACCTAAATAAGGTGAATTTGTACTCATACTATCATGATGTCCTAATAACATAGGAATCATTAAAATAGAAGTCAGAATCCAAGCTATAATAACAAAAAAAATTTCTTTGTAAAAAGCTTGTTTATAAGAAATTGTTGTTGTTTCTGTAGTTAATGTATATCCTATTTTACTAGCAAGAGTAATAATAGCAATTTCTTTAACTATAGAAGGCTGGAAAGATACAGACGCTGTATTAGATAGAAAGTTGACAGTAACATGGCTAACCCCATTAAGAGCATTTATTTTTTTTTCTAAACGATTTGCACAGGCTATACAGTGCATACCCGTTATGTTGAAAACAACTTTTTTATGTTTTGGCATACGATCTCCTTAATTTATATATAAATTGACATAAATAATGTTTTGAATAGATATATATTATATCTATTATTTTGAATAAATATCAATGTATATATAAATATATTTATAATAACTTGATAATAATAAAAATTAATATAATAATATATATTATATTATTAGTAAAAATAGTTAAGGGGTTGGATTTACAGTGTATATTCGAAAGATTATTATTTTACGGTTGATCATTTTATCTGTTTTGTATGTATTATCGATTATCTTATTTTGGCAATATATTGGTATGCATGTAGTGTTATTATCTCTTATACCATTAATTAGCTATGTAATTATTTTTTCTTATCCTGTGTTAAATTTTTTATCAACATTAGGATACACTTTATTAACCTTGTATGCTATACGAATTCCAATTTCATCTATTATTGGTGATACATATTTTTTAGGTATTCAATTGTTGAATTTATCTGTAGCGTTATTTATATCAATTATCAAGTTACGAAACGGGCCTATGTCTAGTGTCAGACAACAACAAAAATACAATAAATTTCTTAATAGAAAAGAAGAAATGATAGTTTGTATAGATCCTGCACTACAAACTATCCATGCTATTACAAATTCTGCTTGTCGTTTGTATGGAAGAAAGAAAAATCAATTGCTGGGAAAATTTATTGATGTGATTTATTACAATAATATTTTAGAAATACCTCCCAAGGATTTTTGGTCAACTTTAGAAAACGATAAAGTTTGGCATGGATTTACAGATATTATTACTGCCAAAAATATAATTTGTGAAGAAAGAGCCTATTATACAGGAATCAAAAATCCAGAAGGCAAAATCATTCTAATCGAAAAAAAAATTATAGATATTTTTATCAAAGATCATCAAGCTCATAAATTTGATTATTTTCATCAATTTTATGAAGATACAGCAATCCCCATGGCTGTAATTAATAAAAAACATGAAATTGAACAAAGCAATCCTGAATTTATCAAAAATATGCTAGAAAAACCAATTTTAAATCATACAATATTTCACTATTTATTTGATAGTTCTATTCATGATAATATATTGTGTGCTATCAATGACTGTTTCAATGGAAATAAATCTTCTTTTGTTAATAAATTTAAAGGCATCGCTGGTATCTTTCAAGCAGAATACATTTTTACACCTTATTATAATAAAACTTATAAAAAGGTAACACATGTATTATTTGTGTTGAAGCAAACAACAAAAGAAAATAATACAGATGAAAGAGTTATCGAATCTAATATTTCAAAAAGTCCTTTGGGAGATGTTTTAAGAAAAGCATTAACTTCAGTATACAAAGCATATCCAGATTGTTCTGTAAAGCTGTTTGGTATAGAATTACCTAATATTTTGGTTGAGACAAATTTATGGCAAAATACAATGGTATTACTATTAAAATATGTAGAAGAATACAATTACTCTAGTACTACAGAAATTAAAAAAATTATTATTACTGTAGTAATGATAGAAAAAAATTATTTTTTCACATTTTCTTTAGCTGATATTCCTTATAAAGAATTTGATGATATCAATACAACACTTGAATGGAAAAGTATTATAAATCAAATTAGGCGAATAGGTGCTCAAGTTGTAGTTTGTAAAGGGGAACAAAATAATATTCAAATATCTTTTATCTATGATAATATATAATGATTAAAATTTGAAAAAAAGTATTGCATATATTAATTAAATATGTTATACTATCATACTATTAATTTAGTAAGGGCCTGTAGCTCAGATGGTTAGAGCAACCGACTCATAATCGGTGGGTCGAGGGTTCGATCCCCTCCGGGCCCCATACGAGAAGCACTCCTAGGAGTGCTTCTTTGTTGTTATCTTATAATCGATATCTTATAAGCCAATCTATAAACTTATCTCCAAACCATTTTTTGAGAAATAGGATGATTTTAGCATCAAAATTGGGACTATACCTAGCTTTGGGATTTGGACTAGTTATGATTTTAATAATAGTATTAGAGATAGAATTAGGATGAGCTGATGGAAAGGGATTGTTATTTATAAGATCTTGAAACTTGATCATAGGTTTATAATAAGGTGATACTGGATTTAGATTTGATAAACTCAATGCTGTATGTCCAAATTTTGATCTTATACGCCCTGGTTCAACAATAACAACTTTGATATTAAAAGCTTTGAGTTCCATACGAAGAGAGTCACTGAGACCTTCAACAGCATGTTTTGTTGCACTATACCAACCCATAAAGGGTAAAGTAACTTTACCCACAACGGAAGAAATATTAATGATAGTACCAGATTTTGAGTTTCTCATGGTAGGAAGCACTGCTTGTGTCATTTGCATTAAGGCAAATACATTGATATCAAACAATTCTTTTGCTTTGTTAATAGGGCATTCTTCTAATGATTCATAAAATCCATACCCAGCATTATTAATGAGCACATCAATATCAGATTCTTTGGTTAAAATTGATTGAATCACCTGAGTTATATTTTGAGGAGATGTAATATCTACTTGCATAGGGAAAATACCATAAGCTTTTAAATCTTCCATCAATTCAGTATTACGCGACAATCCATAAACACTATGCCCTAATTTAGCCAATTTGATAGCAGTATTTCTACCAATACCTGTAGATGCTCCTGTAATTATAATAACTTTTTTCATGATTTATCCTAAATTTTTATTATTATATTTATTTAACAAAATATTAAAAGTATGTTTACCAAACACACAAAAATACGCTCCCAAAAGAATAATGGATGATCCTAAAAATTGAGTAAATGAGATATTTTCTTTCATTATAAAATAAGAAAAAATAGCCGTAGTAATAGGTGTCAAAAGTTGTATAATATTAAAGGTAGTAATACCATTTTGTTTAATAACAGAAAATCCAATTAACATTCCAACAAAAATACCATATACTCCTGCAAAAATTAAAATAATAATTTTATCTATACCCACACTAGATAGTTCTTGTATATCTCCTGTAATAGTGGCTAATATTAATAAAGATATACCAACACCAAAAGAATTACATAAGGCTATAATAATAATAGGTACTTGTGTTGAAAGATATTTGATTAAATTATTAAGAATTATTTGACTACAAATACTAATAGACAAGAATAGTGTCCCCGATGTGAACTGATTGTTGCTATTTGAGTGTATATTATTATTATTCTGATTAATAAAAATCATACTGCCTATAATACAAATAATCATGCCTATAAAAAAGAATATATTGTATGATTTTTTTCTTTCATCTGGAAAAAATAACATTGCAAATAATGTTGTTACGGGAATCCCAAAAGTAGTAAACATACTTCCTGTAAAAGCAGAGCTCAACGATAGTCCTTTGATGAAATATACCATATTAATACTCATCAAAAAAGAACAGCATATCAGTAAGCTCCATATATATTTTTGTTTGGGGAAAAGGGATGGTAGTTTAGATCTATAACGACATAAAGCAATAATAAGTAAAAAAACACCTCCAGATAAAAAGCGTATACTATTGTTAGTAATAGGTGAAAATAATAAACTTGTATATCTTAATATAGGAATAGCCATACTTGTGAGTATAAGAAAAAGAATTGGAAGATGTGAGTAATTCATAATATTCCTGTTTTTTAAGGATATTTTAGTATACACGATATTTACACTAAAATAAAGATTTAAGATATTTATTTGTTAAATTACATTATAAGAATAAGGAGAAATATATGAATCATCTTATTAAAGATAATGGTTTAGAAGTAACTATTAGTTCTTTAGGAGCTGAATTACAATCAATTAAAGATAATGATCTTAATTATGAGTATTTATGGCAAGGTAATGCAGAATTTTGGTCAGGAAGAGCACCCATTTTGTTTCCTATTGTTGGTGGATTAAAAAATAAAGAATATTTATATAATGGCCAAAAATATACAATGCCTAATCACGGTATCATTCGTACCAATGAATTTACAAGCACAAAACTTTCAGACAAAGAGATACAATTCACTTTTGTAGCTAATGACGAAACAAAAAAAATATATCCTTTTACATTCAAAATGGATGTTTTTTATAGAATAGAAAATCATAAAATTTACATATCACATCGTATTACTAATATGTCTTTAGAGGTGATGCCTTTTGTATTTGGTTTGCACCCTGCTTTTAATTTGAATGATAAATTAGAAAATTCTTATATAGAGTTAGAAGATGAGCTTTTGATCTCCACTATAGATACAGAAGATGGTTTTATTATTTCTAAAGAAAAAAATCATGGAAAAAAAATTTTAGTATTTGATACAAATACCTTTGATCAAAATAATACGATAATTTTTGATAATCTTATATCAAGACAAGCTGTACTTCGTTTTCAAAATAGTCCTCGTACTGTTACAATGAATTGGAATGATGATTTACCTTTGTTAGCTATTTGGTCAAAATCTGGATCTTCATATGTTTGTATAGAACCTTGGTGCGGATGGGCAGATAATAAAGAAGATACCATTAATGAGTTGTCTACAAAAAAAGGAATGGTTCTTCTAGTATCTCAACAAGTAAAAGAATATAACTATACTATTGATGTAGCATGAGAAATAAAGTAAGCATCTTTATGGTAGTAACTATGATTTATTGTGTAAGAGTGATTTGACTTGACAATTATGCTATTATTAATTATAATAATAATTAATAATTCAAATGTGTTGAAATATTGGAGGAGCTAGTATGGATCGTGTATCTCGTATTCAAAATATAATTCGTTGGCAAGAGCTTTACAAAGACCGAAAAGTTATTGTAGCAACTTACGAAGATAATGAACAAAAACTTTTACAATTAAAAGATGATTACGATCTTGCTCAAAATAACAAAATCAAATTGATAGATTTTAGCACTTCTTTGTCTGAAAAAATCACACAAGAAGAAATAAGATTAGATCATATCCTTACACAGATTGATAACATGGAAAAAGATAGAGATAATCTTAAAATGTCTCGCCAGATTAAATCTTGGGAAAAAGATATGGATCGATATTCTCAAGATAGAGCAGTGATTGAAGCACAATTTTATTATGATAAATCTAAAATGGGTGATATTACTCAAGAAATTGAAATAATAGAAACGAATATTGCTACATATACTACGGAAATCGCTGTATTAGAAAAAGAAATTAATAGTCTTAAATCTAAGACTAAAAAAGAAAGAGAAGTTATAGAAGCAGGAATTAATTCGATTTCTTCAGAATTTGATACTCATTTTACAGAATATTTTAATAGACTTCTTGTCAAAAATAAAGGCGTTGTCATGGCTGAAATTGAAGAAGATTCTTGTTCTGGATGTAATATTTTATTACCAACGTCTTATCATGGTGGTGACACTATTCAAGATGTAGATGATTCTGCATTACTTCAATGTCCAAATTGTTTTCGTTATTTATATTATACAGAAGATCTTTAAAATCTGTTGTAATATCAATTTTTTAATTATACAAAAAACTCCTAGTATTAAGTTAGGAGTTTTTTCTTTTATTTATTTAAAATATTTTTTTTATTAAATCTAGAATTTCAATTTAAAATTAGCATACCATTCTTTTTTTTCTGGATCAATTTCCATTCCCAAATAGACTTCTTTACTATATAAATACCAACTCATAATACCCGTTGATAAAAGAGCAGCTGCAATAGAAGCGTATAAAGTAGCTTGGCTGGTGACAGCAAAGCGATCTCTATCTGCTATATATTGATTTAATCTTTCTTGCTCTACACCAGAGGTAACAGCTCCAAAAGCATTTGCCAAATCATCTGCTTCTTTAGAACGAGCTTGTGTATAAAAACTAGCTCCTAGTAATCCTATAGTTGTAAACCAAGAAAGATAAGTAGCTGTTAATAATGCTGTTTGGGCTTTAGTCCGATAAGAAGTTTCATAGCTTTTAAATTGAGCATCGATATTTATCGATTTTTTATCATCTGTTAGTGTAATATTTTTGTATACAGAATTTCTATTGGAGCTTAATGGTGCAGTAGGATTGAGAATTTCTACTCTATATTTGTTGTATAAGGTTAAATTACTAATAATTAAAGGAGTTTTACCTTTATATTGAGCATTTATGTAAATTTCTGCATCAGGAATAGATGCTGTAATACTTACTATTCCTGAATTATTTAAGGCTTGCAATTTATAATTAATACAATTTGTTTGATTCGGCGTAATAGCTGTCAAAATTTCTTCTCTATTAAATCCTTCTTTCAAAAATAAAATACGCTGTTCCCCAATAGGTGCTGTAGGATAAATTAGAGGAGTGGAACCTATATAAAATCCATTAAGATAAACAAGAGAATCTGTTGGAAAACTATCTACTCTAAGAACAGTATAGGGTCTATTAATAATAATAGAATGAAAATATTTCAACCAGTCTTTCATCGCTATAGGAATTTCATTTTCAGGAACATTAATTCGTAGACTTAATGGGCTTGGTCTAGTTTTTAATGGATTACTAGGAGTTGCAGGTTTTGTATCTCGAAAATTAGTTGAAAAAGTATCGAATTCGTCTTGTAATCTTGGAGATATGTCAGGTTTTTTAAAGGGAGTCCGTAAAAACACTGTTTTAAAAGATTCTTTGTCTGTAGGATCTAAACTATCTTTTAATTTTAAGATAGTTTTTAGTAAAGGAGGTTTTGAAGAAAAATTCTTTTCCCACCAAGTATCACCTGTACTGTATACAGGGTATATTTGCAATCTTATGGATGTCTCTACAGGTTGGATAACAGAATTTTTTTCACGAGTACGAAAATCCCCACCAATATGATATATATATTCAAAAGATTGAGAAGGTTCTGTTTCTTTTTTTTCTTCTATAGGTTCAATAATGTTTGTTGTTTCGTTTGTATCTTTATTTTTTTGGAGCTGTTTGGCTTTCCATTTTTTTGGATCACTAAGCTTTAGCTTATAGTCGTCCAGGGCAGTAATATCGGCTTCTGTAGCTCTACGCACTTCTATAGGTAAAAAACTTAGATAGTTAGTTAGTGTTGGAAATTCTTCATAAAGCATAAGAAGCATATTGGTAGGAGTGAGTAAATTTTTGTTAACAACAACAACATTAGTTTTGATAGCATTTGTGACAGTTTTTAGAATTTCATTAGAAGTAATATTTGTTTCCATAACACCACTAACAAATTTACTATTAGTAGTGAATTCAAAATAATTAGTATTTGTGGTAGTTTCAGCATTATATTGAGTCTCTTGTGTAGGAACTACTAATAAATAGTTGGTGAGATAGGTAAAATAAGAATTTTCAAATCTATCATAATCTGTTTTATCTTTATCTTTGTCATAGAATATAGAGTTTGTATTCTTATCTTCATCCTTATCATCACTATTTGTGTCTGAGCTAAATTCATCAAAATCACCCTCTTCTCCATCTTTAAGATCAACTTTTTGAAATAAATTTGATAATTCTGTAGAGACATAAAAGGGCATCCCATCAAAAGGAATATAAGCCAATGTAGAACGAAGTGATTCTAACATAGCCTCTATGTTATCTGGAATTGCTGTTTCTAGATATGCTCTATTAGTATCTTTTTTAGAAAGATTATCAAAAGGGTGAATAATCACAATCACCTTTTTGGGGAATGTCTTGACAATAGCATTTTCGAGGGTGTTACGATATTCTATTTCCTCACGCTGTGGAAGTCTGTAACAAGCATTTAAGAAAAGTGAAATTAACATAAGTGTGGTAAGTTTTTTCATATTTCACATTATATGGTAAAATAATAATTTTATCAACAAATAGCCCATATCGTTTTGTTTTTTACAAAGATGTATACAAATAATATAGTGGTATTATAAGATATCTTTGATCAATATTAATAGTATTAAAATAATAGTTGTCAAATTATCCATAATAGATTAAAATAAGATAATAAAATTATTATAATAAATAATACGATAAAACAATATATTTCAAAGGAGAGTTTTATGAAAAAACAAATTTCTACTACCAAAGCACCTCAAGCTATAGGGCCTTATTCTCAAGCTATCGTAGCAAATGGAATGCTATATGTTTCAGGTCAAATTCCAGTAAATCCAGCTACAGGGCAAGTAAGTTCTGATATTTCAGAACAAACAAAACAAAGTATGGAAAATATTAAAGCTATCTTAGAGGAAGCTGGAACAAATTTTTCCAAAGTTGTTCGTTGTGGAATTTTTATTAAAAATATGGATGATTTTGTAAAAATTAACGAAGTTTATGGATCATATTTTACAGAGCCATATCCAGCTAGAGCTACGGTTGAAGTATCTCGTTTGCCAAAAGATGTTTTGGTAGAAATAGATGCTATCGTATTATTATAATTTTTATTAAGAGCTAATCAGTAAAAAAGCACCTAGGCTTACGCTAGGTGCTTTTTTATTGCGATTGTTACTATTATCTTGTATCGAATTGAGTAACTTTATTATCGACAATAGTAATTTTGTATGTTTGTAGTACGCCCTCTTGAGACACTGTATATTGAATGATATCATTAGGAGGATTGTAAGAAATAGAACTATCTACGATAATATCCTTGGGGATAAAATTATAACTTATCGTAATAAGATCTCCAGAAATATTAATTATTTTGGCTGTGTTTGCTGAAATAACACAAGTTTTCTCACCTCCAAAAAAAGGAGGATGAGAAGGCCCAGGTTTGATATAATAGTACAATAACTTTTGATCATGTTTGAACATATCAAAATTTAATTTCCCTATGGTATTTGGTGGTATAAGATCTAGAATAGTCTCTACTTGGATATCTATCACTTTATGATTGTGTATTTTTAAAGTATATCTTTTTTTGTATAAAGGAACTTCATAACTAATTTCTTTTGTTTTATCCATATATGAAATTCTTGTATCTCCATATATTGAAATAATACTATGATTATAATATATCTTAAAAATAGGGTTTTCAGGATTGTACTCAATTTGATCACCATAAGCCAAACCTTGCCATAAAAGAGAGATTGAATTTCCATTATCGCTTGTATATTTTGTTGTTGCAGATACTTTTCTATCAGTGAACATATCTGGATGTAGATAAAATATTGTTTTTGTAGAATCTTTATTGTTAGAAGAAGGGGCATTACTACAAGAATTTAATAGGAATAATAGTATTAAATAATATTTCATAATAGCCCTCTTAATACATGATTTTTTATATTTTTATTAGTAGCTATAGCAATAAGATTTCCTATGTCTACCTGTTCTCCATCCCACGCGTCAATAAATGCAAATCCCCACTCACTCTTAGTTCTGTAGATTGTATTATTAGATATTCTGACTATATAAAGAGCTCCACTTAATTTCGGACTAGCAGATGCAGGCATAACCATAATAGCTGTTTTTCCATCGATAAAACTATTTTTCTCTTTTCCTAGCGTGTGATTATTTACTAATGTGTGAAGAATATATTTTTTGTTTGGATCAATATTATCCATATAATCCCATAAATCTCCCTTTTCAAACCAAAAATGCATTGACAATAATCCTCCACCCCAAATATTAGCCCGCCCTGCGTAAGGATTATTTTTGTCTATACTACTGGTGATGTCTGTCCATTCGTCTTTGTATTGAGCTTGTATAGTAGGATCTGAATTTACTGTAATAATAGTACGAATTATTTGAGAATTATCAGCGCTAAGGCTACAATTTGCTAATAGAAAAAATCCAAACAAAGTAATTATTTTATTTTTCATAATGTTTTCCTCAATAAATATTCTTTAAAAAGTGTACTCAATGCCAAATTCAGCTCTAATTCCTGGATTAAAAGGAGAATATATATTATTTGGTATTGATCGATAAGATTGATTAGCTAAATTCAAAAGATTAAAAATAAGTATTTTATATTTTATATTAAGATCCAAATAATGCCTTGGTACCTTATCTACAAAACCACTACCATTAGGAACATTACTTACTAATTTGTAAGTAAGCGTTGTGTGCCAAGTATTATCCATATTTCTTCCTATTATTTTTGACATCCACTGCCATGTTGGAGTTGGAGTTGGAGCAAATCCTCTTATATCTTTTTCTTCTGTCCAAGCAAGTCCTGTGTGTATCTCTATAACATTAGTATTGATAAATATTTTGTATTCACTACTAATTTCAGTAGAAATTGCTGTAACATTGTCAGAATTGACAACAGTATTTTTTTCAGTAAGACGAAAACCTCTATCAAGCCAAGAATAGGAAACATTAGCGAATACACGCCAATTAGTTTTATTAATTCCTATTTCAATACCTGTTCTCACACCATCTTTAGGTTTTACCAAGGGGTTTGGTAAAGGATTTGGAGTTCCAAATCCATAAGCTGTAGAAAAATCAGGAAGCACATAAACACGACTAATATGTGTAGAAGCATAAACACCGTTTCTATGTCTTAATCCTATTGTTAGTAGAGGAACGGGAGTATAAGAATTTTGAGATACAATTTGATTTAAAGAAAGATTGAAATCCATATTAATAGTAGGATTAGTATTTTCTTTGAATATAGATGCACCAAATTCTGTAATAATATGAAGAAAATGATTTCCATATTTTGGGATACCTTTATAATTTTCAGCAGAGGCTCTCTTACCATCATTGAGTTGATTAAATTCATAAGCTAAGAGAATTTGATAATTATATTTATCAATCTGATCCGAAATACCAGTTTGTACATTGAGTTGATGATTAAGATAGTCATTAGTAAAAACATCAGTAGTGATAAATTGATTATAGAAGGTATAATTAGCTATTATTAAAAAAATATCTTTTTGGTAACGAATTCCTGTAATGAGATTATTTCTTTTTATTTGACAAGTTTTGAAAGTAGGATCTGCTGTTTCTCCAAAACTATCAGTATAGGTATTTGCAAGTAAAAACTCCAAATTTTTCCATACTGTTTTAGAAATAAAAGAAAATCTTTTGTAAATAGAGTAGGGATAAGTCTCAAAATTAGCCCCTTTATCGGTAGCAAAATAATAATCTTTCAATCCTAAATCACTAACAAAACCAAAAAATGTTGATCCCTCTTTGAATATTCTTTCCCCTTGAATTTTGGTATAAAGATTAGCTGTAGTACTAGCTTTGACAAATATAGTTGCATAATTTTCAAAAGTAATAGGGATACGGAAATCGATAAAACTTCCTGCATTAATACCTAAGGGTACTAGATTTTGTTTGTAAATATCAACTCTTTGGGCAAAATCGTAAGGAAGTAAATCTAAGATGAATTGTCCTTGATTAATACTAGGATCCTTAATCATAAATCCATCAATTCCTAAAATAGGAGGAGTTGTTGCTCCATTAATTCTAATAGCGCCTATTCTTCCTACGGCAGAAGATTCAATACTAACAGAGGAAGAATTTATGAGATTGGCTAGAGAATTATTATTGTTGACAGAAGAACTTTGAAAATTCAATCCTGGTTTATAATATTTTGCAACAGTATTTTGAAAAACAGTCGATTCAACAGGAATAATATTAGAGTTGTTCCTTTCTTGTGCAATGATAAAAGTAGGAAAAAATAAGAAATAAAAAATAAATAAATATATATTGTGCTCCTGCAACTTTAATTAACAATTAAAGTTAAATTTGTAGTAGGACAAACTTTGTATGCAGGCGTAAAGAAATGAAAAACCCGAAAAGTATTAATACTTTTCGGGTTTTAATTTGTATAGAAAGGAAAGAGAGATTCTAGAAATCTCGGTGCCCTTTCTTCCTTATGCCCGAGGAAGAATGTCGACAAATATAAAAGCAGGTTTCCTGGCTCTTAGCATACAAACACACCTTCTCCAAAAAATTGAATGGCATTTTGTGTTTGCTGTGACTAATTACAGTGTCGGGTAACGCATCGAATTTTAATCGATTTCCCTTTTAACTTTTATACAATTTTTGTATAAAAGCACTTTTATATTATGTATAATCTATTATACAATAGATCAAGATAGTAAGTCAATCCTTATCTAAAAATAAGAAGAAATTTTCTTTTGTTCACGAATTTCTAAACGCATTTTAGAAAAAAACAGATCTCTTTGATGAAAGCAATTATATTTCCATTCAATATGGAAGGGAGAGATAATGACATGAGAAATAAGACCAAAAAAGGCTGCATAACGAAATATTTCATGAACAGTATGTTCGTAATTAGAATCTTGATAAATATTTAATAAATTTTTAATTTCAAAATAAGACATAGAAAAAGTAGGAGATAAGCTATAACTATAACCACAAGAATGTTGTTGAAATGCTAATTGTTCAAGTTTGTGTAATGATAAAGAAAAATGTAAGTTGTCATATATACCGTAGTAATTAAGACACATTTCTAGCATGGTAGCTCCTTTTTGCGTAAAATATCTGTGTAATTTCTTGAACACATTAATTCTGTATCTTATTTTCTATAATTTTTCGATTTTTGTCAAAATTTAATCAAGTATATTTTTATTGAATTTTGACTTTCATATAATAATATAATATATTTATACTACTTTGTAGCAATAATAAAGAGAATATTGTTGTGAATTTTTCTATAAATTATTTATACAAAAAACCCTCCTGTATTATTGATAGGAGGGTTTTTTTGTATAGTAATATTAATGTTATTTAATATGATTATAGTTTCATTTTTTTATCCATGCGTCTGTGTAATTGATATTGAGAAAATCGATGGGATTCATCTCTTATTCTTTGTATAAGATGTAAGACAGGTGAATTAGATGCTAATATTGTACCTATTTTTTGATTTACTTGAAAAATTTCTTCTTCTTGTTTGGCAATAGAAATAATATCTATTGTCGTAATACCTAATTGATCTAGTGCTTTTATAGCTGATGAAAGTTGTCCTTTCCCTCCATCAATAACAATGAGTTGCGGTAGTTGTTTTTTGTCCGTGATGAGCTTTTTGTAATGCCTATAGACAGCTTCTTCCATGGCTATATAATCATCTTGTTGATTTTCTGCTTTGATATTAAACAAACGATAAGCATCTTTGTTGGGCTCTCCCCCTTGAAACTGTACCATTACTCCAGAAGCAAGAGTGCCGTCAAGCTTGGATATATCAAAAGATTCAATAATACTTGGAAAATTAGTAAGGTGTAATTCTTGTTGTAAATCTGTTAATGTTTGTAACAGATCAGGTTCGGACAAAGCTTGTTCAAGATGGATATGAGCATTTTTTTCAGCAAGATTTAAGAGAGAATATTCTTGAGACTCAATATCACTGACAACTTGAATATCCAAATCAATCCCATCTTCTTTGAACCATGTAATTAATTCTGGACAAATAGTTTGAAATTCTTGATTAATTAATATCTGGTGTGGCAAAATATTATTATGAGAATATTTGTGAATAATGAACTCTTCTAATACTTCCATACTTGTAAATTTGTTTTCATTAACTTTGTTATGTTTGACAATAAAACCTTCTTTACCAGATAATTTACCATGTTTTAACAAGGATACTACAATACCAAAACTCCCCATTTTGTGGTAGATACCAATAATATCTATATTTTTTTCTGAGGATAGAAATACTTGTTGTTTTTGATCTAAAGCATAGAGGGAGTCAAGTTGGTCTTTGTATAATTGTGCTTTTTCAAATAATAATTCTTTGGCAGCTTTATTCATATTTTTTTGTAGCTTTGTGATAATTTTTTCTGTGTTACCTGATAAAAAATCAATAGCACCAGTAAGAGATTTGAGATATTTTTGTTTGGTGACTTTTTGAATACAAGGAGCAGAACAGCGTTTCATATGATATTCAAGGCATTCTTTTTTGGGAAGTATCTTGCATGTCCGTAATTGAAATATTTTTTGTAATATTTCTAAGGTAGATCGAACATTACTAGAACTGATATAAGGACCAAAATATAAATTATCATCATTATATTTGTTTCTTGTAATGAAGATGCGAGGGAATTCTTCAGTAGTGGTTATTTTGATATAAGGATAAAATTTACCATCTTTGAAGGTGATATTAAATTTTGGAAGATATTTTTTGATGAGTGTTGCTTCCAAAAATAACGCTTCATTTTCATTATTAACAACAATAATATCTATTGTTTTTATTTGTTGCACAAGAAGATGTGTCTTCAAAAAAACAGGAGTCTTGACAAAGTAGGAATTTACGCGTTTACGAAGATTTTTAGCTTTTCCGATATAGAGGATAGTATTATTTAAATCCTTGTAAAGATAAACACCAGGATTTTCAGGGATATTATTTTTAGTATTAGGGGTGAAAATACTAGTAATTTCTGTTGTGATATTTTTTTTATTCATATATTATACATTTCTTCAATATTTTTTTATTTTTTCCGATCATTTCTTAGATAGTTAGTTAATTATAAGATATCTTTGTTCATTAATCAAGGGTATTATATAATTGTAAGGAAATGATATGAGAATATTACATACGGCAGATATTCATCTAAAGAAAAAAGAACATCTTTCTATTGTAGAATCGATTATTCATGTTGCAAACAAAGAAAGTGTAGATTTGATTATTATTGCGGGAGATTTGTTTGATGCAGCTGCAAATGGTAGAGTTTTGGAAAACGCACTCTTACCAATTTGGGAGCAATTTTATGGTGATATTTTGATTGTGCCTGGTAATCATGATGTAGCGTATCTAAAAGATAGAACAGAACTCGCTGCTAATGTTATTGTAGCTAATGAGGAGCCTTTTTCTGTAGCCCAAATTGAAGATATTTATTTTGTTTGTGTTCCTTATCAAAGCAGTGTATTATTATCAGATATTAATATACCACAATTTCCCTCTTCTATATTAATTACTCATGGTACTTACAATGCTAGAAATGAAAATACTTATTTTCCTATAGCTTCTAAAGATGTTTGTGATATTTATAATTATGTAGCATTAGGCCATTATCATACTTGGTTTGAAAAATGGGAAAGAGGAACTTTAGTTGTCAATCCTGGAGCACCGCGTCAAACTCGTAAATCAGACAAAGGAGCTCGTTTTGTTGCTATTATTGATACAGAAACATGGAAAATGGAGCGAGTTATTTTGCCTGTGGTATATAATGAATATAGTGTGGTGAATTTATCTGTGGTAGATTCATCAATAGACATTGAAGAGAAATTATTATTTGCTACAAAAGAATTAGCGAATAATTCTTATTGTGAAGTAGTTTTGTCTGTACAAGGAAGTGTTTCTTTTTCTGAGTATTCATTGTCAGAATTAATAGCACGATTTAAAAAAATATTAAATAAAAACGGTATAGATGTTACTAGAATTCATTGGAATTTAGATAAAATAACTCAAATATCTCCACAAATGATGTATGCATCTTTTACTAGATTACTAGTAGATAAAATCACAGATATATCTCCCCATGAAATTGACGAATTAGCACCGTTTTTATTTGAGAGATTACAACAAGAAAATCAAAATATACTATAATATAATATAATATAATATAGTATAGTATATATAATTTAATATATTCTATGGAGGAATTTATGAGTTTAGTGAATAGACCTGCACCAGATTTTACAGCTCAAGCTGTTGAGAAAGGGGATATCAAAGATATCCGTTTATCGGATTATAAAGGACAGCCGATTTTCTTCTTCTTTTATCCTTTAGATTTTACATTTGTTTGTCCTACCGAATTACATGCTTTTAGTGATAGTATTGCTGAGTTTGAAAAGCGTGGTGTAAAAGTTCTTGCTTGTTCAGTAGATTCTGTAATGTCGCATTCTGCTTGGTTAAAAACACCAAGAGCAAAGGGTGGAATCGAAGATGTTGTCTATCCTATTGTAGCTGATTTAACGAAATCAATTTCACGAGATTATGGAGTATTAATAGAAGAAGGAGTTGCCTTAAGAGGATCTTTTTTCATTGATAAAGATTTTATTGTTCGTATGGAACAAGTATATGACAAACCTCTAGGGCGTTCTGTAGAAGAAACTTTACGAGTTATTGATGCATGGTTATTTTTTGAAAAAAATGGTGAAGTTTGTCCTGCAAATTGGAAACCAGGAGATGAAACTATGAAAGAAAGTGTTGCAGGTATGGAAGATTTCTTTGGAAATATATAAATATAAATCTCAAATAGTATCTCATCAAATTTAAGAGATACTATTTTTGGATTAAAATTAAAATAAGAGAGATAAATATGGATTTTCAAATAGATTTAGCGTCTTTTTCATCTTCAGAACATACCGTTTTAGAGAATGAAATTTATGATGTTTTAGTAATTGGCGGTGGTCCTGCAGCTTTGAATGCTGTGCTCTATGCAGCTCGTAAAAAATTAAAAGTTGCTGCGATTACAGATGATATTGGTGGTCAAATCATCACTAGCTCTTCTATCGAAAATTGGATAGGAGATATAGATATCAAAAGTTCTGTACTTGTTAATCGTTTTTATGATCATGTCCAACAGTTTGATATACCTATTAAAAAAAATACCAAAGTAACAAATATTACTCACGAAGAGCTTATCAAACACATCTCGTGTACTGATGGCAAAACATACCAAGCCAAATCCATTATAGTTGCTACAGGCAAATCTCCACGCCCTCTAGGTATTCCTGGTGAAAAAGAATTTGTTGGACGGGGGGTTGCTTATTGTACCACTTGTGATGGTCCTATTTTTGAGAATAAAAAAGTTGTAGTTGTTGGTGGTGGTAATAGTGGTGTCGAAGCTGCTATTGATATGCTTAGTTATGCTAGTGAAGTTGTTATTGTTCAAAATATTTCTGAATTAACTTCTGATGCTGTATTGAAAGAAAAAGTTCTTAATGATAGTAGAGTTAGTGTAGTTTATGATTCTGTTTGTCTGCGTATTGAAGGAACAGATGCTGTAGACAAATTAATTGTAAAAAATACTAAAACTAATACAGAAGAAATTATCAAAACAGACGGTATTTTTGTTGAAATAGGATTAATTCCTGCAAGTAATTTTGTACCAGATTCTATTAAAAATAAGATTGGTGAAATCGAAATTAATGCAGACTGTTCTACCAAAATACAGGGAATATTTGCAGCGGGAGATGTTACAACAGTACCTTTCAAACAAGTAGTGATTGCAGCTGGAGAAGGTGCAAAAGCAGCACTAGCTGTTTATAATTATGTCATAACTCTATAATTAAAACAAAATATAAAAATAGGATAAAAATATGCCAATGTTTGATGAAGCACAAATAAAACAGTTATCTGGAATTTTAGAAAAAATGATTAATCCTGTTAAAGTTATTTTCTTTAAAGGGAATAATGAAAAAAGTAAAGAAACAGAAACTTTTGTAACAGAATTTGTAGAATTTTCTTCAAAAATATCTCTAATTACTTATGATATAGAATCAGACAAAGACAAAGCGAAAGAATGGGGTGCTTTTGACACCCCAGTAATATTTGTAAGTAGAGAAGATGAATCCTTGAAAGGGGTTGGATTTTATGGTACTCCTGGGGGCTATGAAATGAATTCTTTTATGATGTCTTTGTTAGAAGTTTCAGGTAAAATAGAAGCTCTTTCTGTGGAACATAAAAAAATTATTGATGCAATTACAACGCCTACTTATTTGTATGCTTATATTTCACTCACATGTCCTCAATGTCCACAGGCTGTAATGAATATCCACAGACTTGCGATAGAAAATGATAATATCAAATCTTATATGATTGAAGGGCCAGCCTTTAAAGAATATTCTGAAAAATATGGGGTAACAGCATTTCCTACTATTATTATTGGTGAAAATGTAAAAGAACTTATTGGTGAAAATGCAAAAGATTTAAATCAATTAGTTCAATTATTAGCTTAAAATCAAATAGATAATAAAAAAGCCCCATGCTTAGGCAGGGGCTTTTTTTGATTTATTATTGTGTTTATTTTTTAGTAGCAAATTGTTTTGCTGTAGACCAATTGATATCAATTTCTGTATCAGCCTCAGATGTCCGTAACATAGTGTCACCACTATTTTCTATGATAATACCTACATACTGTCCAAGCTCTCCTGTAGAAGTTTTACGAAAACGATAAACAGCATCTGTGGGACTCGCGCCACTATTTCTAGTATTTTGAAATTTTAATGGATCACTAGGGTCACCATTTTTTTTGAATTCAGAAATAATAGTACGAAAAGCAGAAAAAGTAGAATCAGAATAAGATCCTACACCGTTATAGTCTTTGTTATCTATTGCATTGAGAAAACTATTTGCTTCTTTTGAGAAATTGTTAGGAGCTTCTTCGCAAGAGACTAATCCAAGTATAAAAACAGCGATCCATAAATATTTTTTTATTATAAATTTCATAAATAAGTTCCTTGTGTATAATCATTTTAAATACCTACACTATTATAGGTATTACTTAGTATATTGTCAATATATTGAGTATATAAATTAATTAAAATAGACGATTGATCTTTGCAATAAAGAATAAGTTATTTTATACTATATGTTATAGTATATTTATGATATATAGGAGTGAGGATGATACGCAAAAGTCTAATTGTAAAATTATTTGATGGATTTACAATGCAACGTTGGAATGATCAACTCCGACCGACAGAATTAGTAGAAGCAGATAGGCAGGCTCATTCTATTAGTTTGGCTTATTTTTTGGCTCGATCTATAGAAGATGAAGAAGAGATAGATATGCAAGATCTTATAGAACAATATGTATTTCGATATTTAGAAAGAATTATTATTACTGATATAAAACCGCCTGTATTTGCAAAAATAAAAGCTAATGATAGCCAATACAAAGCATTGAGAACTTTTGTAAAAAAAACAATGCTTCCTTATTTGGATGGATTACCAAGAGAATTTATTAACAAATTTTCTCATTGGTGTGATCATCCTTATGAAAATACTAATACTTTAACAAGGCAAATTATTGATATTGCTCGTGCTGATGCAACGCTTTGGGAATTTGATTTGTTAAAATTAGCAAATCCTACTGGTTTTGGTATGGATGATCTTTCTAATGATATGGAACTACTCAAAAACAAGCATATAGAACTGCGTCGGCATTTGATTGCAAAATTAGAAACAAAACATATTAGAGAAGAGAACAAAACAGATTTGTTTGCGAATGAAAATTATTCTTCTTATTCTCAATTAGTAAAAATGTTTGGACAAATGCGTTTCCAAGTGCGTTGGGCACAATTACATAGAGAGCCACATACTTCTGTACTAGGACATTCTTTTTATGTAGCACTGTTGAGTTATTTCTTTTCATTACTGTCGGATGCCTGTCCGAAACGCATTTATAATAATTTTTTTACAGGAATTTTTCATGATCTTCCTGAAGTGTTCACGAGAGATGTTATTTCGCCGTTGAAGACAAATATTCCAGGTTTGGGAAGCCTTCTAAAAAAAATTGAACATGAAGAAATGGATAGAAAATTCAAAATGCTTATTCCTGAGAAATTAAGAGCGGAAATGTTCTATTTTATTGATGAAGAATTTGCGGATCTAACTATTCAAAATGATGAAATTGTAGAACATAAAAATGGAATAATGGCAGAATATAATAAAGATAAATTCAATCCAAGAGATGGAACAATTGTTCGTTTAGCAGATCATTTAGGGGCTTATATAGAAGCTGATATGGCTCTTTGTAATGGGGCGACATCTTCTGAATTTATTAATGCAAAAGAAAGAATTAGAGAAACTTACAGTGAAAAACAAATAGCTGGATTAGATTTAAAATCATTGTTTTTAGATTTTAAATAAGCAAGAGGGATGAAAATATGGAATTTAATAAAAAAACTTTAGAGATGATGGAGGATGATGATATCTCTCTATGGGGTGAATATGCTGACAAAATATCTCAATCTGATATTGAATTTGCAGAACAAATATACCAAAAAATTCTAACTATTGATGGGGAACATACTACTGCATTATCTAGTTATGCAAATTTTTTACAAGAACAAGGTCGTTACAAAGAAACAAAATTGATTTATAGCAGATTGTTACATTTGGAAAAAGATAATTCTAATTTGAATTTTAGATATGGTACTTTTTGTGTAGAAATTGGAGAATTTGAATCGGCTGATAGATTGTTTGTTAGATTTTTAGATCAAGAAATGTTAGCATCAGAAAGATTAATGGATAAAGCAAATGAGCTAGCAGAACAAAGTAAATTTAGATCTGCAGAGTGGTATTATCGTTTCATGATGAAACAAATCCCAGAAGATCCTTTTATTTATAATAATTATGCACTATTATTAGCAGATTTAGGTCGTTTTGATGAAGCTGAAGAGTTTTTCAAAAAAGCTCTTCTCGAAAATGAAGATTTAGGATCAGATGTTAGTGTTGAGTTTAATTATGCTAATTTATTATTTTTATTAGATCGTATTGAAGAAGCAGAATGGTTTTATGATAAGGCTCTGGTACAAGATCCTAATGATTTACCCGTATTAAATAACTATGTACTATTACTAATTAGAAAGGGTGAATTTTCCAAATCGGAATCTATTTTGAAGCGTATTTTGGCAATAAATCCTGCTGATATGGTAGCATTACAAACATACTCAAATTTATTAGTCAGAGATGGTAAATTTGAAGAAGCTATTCATAATGCTCAGACATTAGTGAATAGTTATCCTGATTATGCACAAGCTTATTTTCAATTAGCATCTGTATTAGCAGAGTCAGATCGTTTGGAAGCTGCTGTAGAAATGTTACAAAAATCTTTGAGTTTAGATCCTAATAATATTGAATCTATTACTTTGCTTGCTGTTACATTTTCAGATATGGATAGGTACGAAGAGTCTCAAGCAATTTTTGAACAAGCATTAGTAGATAATGCTAATGATCCAATGTTACGATATCATTATGCTGCCATGCTTTTTGATTGGGGTAAAAATGATGATGCTCAATTATGGATTTCAGCACTGATAGAACAAGACCCAGATCATGGGGAAGCACTTAGTTTGTTAGGGAGTATTCTTAAAAATCAAGGGAAAATCTACGAAGCAAGAACTTTGTTTGAAAAATCTCTTGAAAAAGATCCGCTTAATCCTGATATTTGGTTACAAGCAGCATTATTTTTTCATGAGACTAGAGATTATATAGAATCTGATAAATGCTTTGTAGAGGCTTTGAAATTGTCACCTAAAGATAGCCAGATTGTTATAGAAAAAACAAAATGTGAAACGGAAAGATTTACATAAATTATGAATAAACAAACACAATTATCACTACTTAAATGGTTTCACACTAATAAAAGAGAGATGCCTTGGAGAGAAAATCCTACCCCTTATCGCGTGTGGATTTCTGAAATCATGTTACAGCAAACTACTGTAGCTACTGTTAGAGAATTTTATTTGCGTTTTATAGAGAGATTTCCTACTTTGGAAAAACTATCTAAGGCCAATGAAGATGAAGTATTATTACTATGGGCAGGTTTAGGGTATTATTCTAGAGCCAAAAATATTTTAAAAACAGCTCAATTATTACAAAAAGAAGATCAAATCCCTTCTGAATTTGAAGAATTAAAAAAACTTCCTGGAATAGGTCCTTACACGGCTGGGGCTGTTAGTTCTATTGCTTTTAACAAGCCTGTATCACTAATCGACACTAATGTTGACAGAGTGCTGGGTCGTTTTTTTACCTTAGATCGTCAAGATAAAGATTTTGAACAAATATTAAGATCAAAGGCTCAGTTGTTAATAGAAACAGTTCCTACAGAAGAATTTTGGGCTTGGAATCAAGCTATTATGGAGCTTGGAGCTTTGGTTTGTACGCTTAAATCTGCTAAATGCGATGATTGTCCTTTGAAACTTCCTTGTGGGGCTTATCGATCTGGAGAACCATGGAAATTTCCTGGGGATAAAGTTAAATCAAAAATTGAATTAATAACGGAATATGCTTTAATAATTAAAAAAAAAGACCATTATCTTATTTCAAAAATAACTTCAGGGACAAGACGAAGAGGATTATATGATTTTCCTATAGTGAATACAAAAATTGGAGAAAAAATAGATAGGGTAAGTTATAGAATATCTAATAATAAGGTAGAAAGAATATTTTGTTTATTGGACGAAGCTGATTACAAAAGCTCTTTAGATGATGTTTGGGTAAATAAAAATAATTTTTTAGAAAAATATGCACTAGTATCTCCTTGCAAGAAATTTTTCTTAAAAATTTGTAAATAATATAAAATTTTAAAAATCATTGACAAAACAGTGTAAATGTATTAAAATACTTGAAGTGATATTTTTTTTTGGAGGACATTTGTGTCAACAAATATTCGTTTAATGCGTTTAGGTAAGAAGAAAGCCCCTTACTATCGTGTCGTCGTAGCACATTCTAGAAACGCTCGTGATGGAGCTTATATTGAGAGTTTAGGTACTTATAGACCTGTTGAAAGCTCAGATCAAATTCTGATTAATGTTACGCGTTTTGATGAATGGATAAAAATGGGTGCAATCCCATCACAAACAGTTACACAGCTTGTTTTAAAAGCTAGAGCTATTGTATAGTTGGAGAATTAATGTCTGCAACTGAAATGTCTAATAATCTTGTTGAAATAGGTAGAATTTTAAAACCTTTTGGTGTGAAAGGTGAATTAAAAGTTTTATTTTATATCGATGAGTTATCCGATTTAAAAAATGTGAAAGAATTCTATATTAAAGATAGGAAATGTGAAGTTGGATTTAGAGAGTTAACTTTTACTTCTCTAAAATTCACAGAAAATCCAGAGTATGCGAAAGTTATATTTACAGAAATTACTGATCGTACTATTGCTGAAAGTTGGCGTTTAGTTCCTATCTTTATGAAAAAAGAATATTTGATATCTCCAGATGATGGGGAATATTTTATAACAGATCTTATTGATTTGGAAGCTTGGTATCAAGATCAAAAAATTGGTAGTATTTTCAATATTTTTGAAGTTGCAGGACAAGAGCTTTTTGTTATTAAACAACAAGATACAAAACAAGATTTGGCAATACCTTTCACAGAAAGATATGTATCTTCAATAAAAATTGAAGATAAAAAAGTATTTTTTGATAATTTAGATGAGTTACTATAGATTGTTATGGATAAAATAACAGTTTTATCACTTTTCCCTCAAATGATTACAGATGCTCTCTCCTATGGAATAGTCAAAAGAGCAACTAATCTGATGACTATTATATCAAGAGATCTTCGTGATTGGGGATTAGGTGATTATAAGAAAGTTGATGATACAAGTGTTGCTCCTGGTCCAGGAATGTTATTCCGAGCTGATGTAATTGCGAATGCAATTACAGATGTAAAAAAAGAAGATGCTGATGCTTATATTATTCATATGTCTCCTAGAGGGATACCTCTAAATAGTAAAAAAGCAAAAGAACTTTCTCAAAAAAAACATCTTGTTATTTTAGCTTCTCGCTATGAAGGTCTTGATCAACGAGTTATTGATAACTATGTGAATGAAGAAATTTCTATAGGTGATTATGTGCTAAGTGGAGGAGAATTAGCTAGTTTAGTTCTCATAGACTCTGTATTAAGAATGACAGGTAATGTGTTGAGAATGGATGCTGTTGAAGAGGAATCTTTTCAACAAGGTCTTTTAGAATATCCTCATTATACTAAACCTCTTAAATTTGAAAATAAAGAGATTCCTGAGTATTTACGGTCTGGGAATCATCAACTAATACAAGACAATCGTTTTTTAGAACAATTATTCGTAACATGGTTACGAAGACCTGATTTACTTAGAGATTATCCTTTATGTAATATCAATGTTCAAAATAAAAATCCGTTAACAAAACTAAAAAAACAAAATATACTTTTACAAAAAAGATTAAATGCTTTTGAAAAAGTAATACGGGAGAATAGAGATGTCCGAAGATTTAAAAAAGACAACTGATAATACAACTACTGAAAATGTAGAAAATGTTGAAGTGTTAGAAGTAACTCCTATTGTTGAGAAAAAATCTATCAATAACAAAAAAATTAAAAACACATTACATGATATTGAATTAAGATTACTTGAAGAACAAAATAACGATGAAAAATTTCCAAAATTTGGAGTTGGTGATACTATTCGTGTTAGTGTTCGTATTACTGAAGGTACAAAAGAAAGAGTTCAAGTTTATGAAGGAGTTGTTCTTTGTTTTAAACATGGAATGAATCGTAAAACTTTCATGGTTCGTCGTGTTAGTGCTGGTATTTCAGTAGAAAGAGTCTTTTCTTTTCATTCACCATATCTTGCTCATATTGAAATTGTTCGTCGTGCAAAAGTTCGTCGTGCAAAATTATACTTCTTAAGAGGGCTCTTTGGTAAAGCAGCTCGTCTTAAAGAGTTAGCACTCAAAAAAGGTGAAAATAAAAAACAAATAAAAATATAATATTTCATTAAAATAACGCTGATATACTCAGCGTTATTTTTTTGATTAATATAGGACATTAATAATGCAATTATCTGTTTCACATGATATAGAGATCGTTCAAAATATTTTAGGGACTGTTACTAGTGAATCTTATTTCGTAGGAACAGATGAGGCTGGTAGAGGACCATTAGCAGGACCTCTTGTAGTTGCTGGGGTTTTATTTGAAAAAAACATTGTTATTCCCAACATTTTTGATTCTAAAAAAATATCTGAAAAAAAAAGAGATTTATTAGCTCCTAAGATAAAAGAACTTGCTCTAGCTTATCATATAGAAGTGATTTCTCTTTCACAAATAAAAGAATTGAATATTTATCAAGCATCAAAATGGGGTATGATAAAATGTTTTTTAGAAATTCAAAAAAAAATCAATACTCAAGTTCTTTTGACGGATGCTATAAAGATAAAATTTTCAGAATTACCTAATATAAATATAATACCTTTAATTAAAGGGGATCAAAAAAGTTTTCATATTGCAGCAGCCTCTATTTTGGCAAAAACAGAGCGTGATAAAATCATGTTAGAGTTACATAAAGAATTTCCAATGTATCATTGGAATAAAAATAAAGGCTACCCCACCAAATTACATAGATTAGCTTTACAAGAATTTGGAGTAAGCCCTTATCATAGAGAAGGATTTAAACTTAAATAATGTTTTTGATTGTAAATTTATTTTTTTGCGTCTTTTATACCAAGACTTATTCCTGATTCTTTGAAATCAATACCTGTCTCTGTAAGGTTTGTAGAAAATATATATTTGAGTTCTTTTTCGAATTTTTTGTTTTTAGGATGATAAACTATTCCAGCATATTGAGTATCATCTAATAAATAAGTTGCATTTGTTTCACTAATAATTTTGATCATTGTGTATCGAGTACTATTATATAAAAAATCACCATTTTTTGTATCAATAATGAACTCTTCTTTTGTAGAATCAAGATAAGTTCCTTGTATATTATCAATAAATTTTTTTTCAATTTCTGTTAAAGAACAAGAACTGAAAAGTATTGTTAGTAAAATCATAAATTTCATTATAATATCCTTCTTTATGTGTAATCTTATTATATATAATAAACTATTATTTAGTTTATTTCAATAATTTTTATATTTAATTTATAGAACCATCTATTATTTTACTTGTTAGAGAGTTTGGAATCTAATTAGTAACAATATTTATACAAATAAATCAATTATTAGGAGATACATATGGATGTAGAACAACATGAATTAGAACCTTTTGTATTTGAAAATATGGAAATTTTGATGTTAGGAAGTTTTCCACCAAAAAAAGAAAAATGGACAATGGATTTTTATTATCCTAACTTTCAAAATGATATGTGGCGTATTTTTGGCAATATTTTTTTTGATAATAAAGAATATTTTCTTAATGAAAATCATAAAAATTTTAATAAAGAAAAGATCTGTAATTTTCTAAAACAATACAAACTAGGAGTAGGTGATGTAGCTTATGAAGTAATACGCTTACAAGACAATGCAGCTGATAAATTTTTAGAAGTAATTTCTTATTTAGATTTTGATAAAATTTTCAGTAACTCTTTAAAATGTCAAACTATTATTACTACAGGAAAGAAATCTGGAGAAATAATACAGCAATATTTTCATATTCTTAAATTACCTAATATTGGAGAACAAGAATTATTTGAATGGAAAGGCAGAAAAATGCAGTTATATAGAGTACCATCTTCCTCTAGGGCATACCCCAAATCATTAAATTACAAATCGAATATATATAAAAGTGTATTTGATAGTATAAATAATAATCCTCTTTGAAGAGAATTGTTATTTTTATTTAATTTATAGATTTTCTAGATATAATTTTCCATTTACCATCAAATTGTTCTAACATATAATTAACATAGATAGTTTGATTGTTGTCAGTAATTTCAGATTTTGTTTCTAAATTAGGAATAACAATCCATTTTGTGCTGACGATAGCAATTGTTCTACTATTAATAGTATGTTCTTTTGACTCTTTGATTTCCCATGATTTAAGAGTTTTGTATTGATTAATAAGTGCTTGTTTTTTAGTAGTGTTATTATCTATTGATGCTAACAATTCTTTAGCTTTTCGCAATTCAAAATTTTCTGTTACTGTAATGAGCTTATCTATATCACCATTTGTTAAGGCTGTTAAAGCAAATTTAACAACATCTTGAGGGGTGTCTGTAGATTTTTGAGAAAACAAAGTATTTGTTGATAAGAGTGAAAGAAATAGAATTAAATAAAATTTCATAAATGTCTCCTAGAATATTTATGTATACATCGGTATATATTAATATATATTAAATATAATATTTTTTTTATTTTCTCTTCTATATTTGATATTTTTGTAAAAAATTGCTATGATATATACAAAAATATAGATAGATTTTATCTAACTTAATAATAAAAGGAGATCTTGTGAAAAAAAATATAATAATAAGTTCTGTGATAGGACTTACTGTTGGAGTGATATTAACTTTAATAGGAACTTTATTAATGAAACAAAACAGCTCAGGAAAGGCTACATTTTCTTTAGCATTGCCAACTATTACTAAATTAGACAAGGATCATCTTGCTAAAATAGAAAATTTTGGAATAACATTGTCAGATTTTACGAATGCTTATGATCAAGTAAAAAAAAATCTTCCAGCAGAACAACTTAATCAAATCTCAGCAAATGAATCTGCTGCTAGAGCTGAAATTTTAGAAACAATGATTAATCAATATGCTGTAGTTGCTACAGCAATTGAAGAAGGTTTTTTAGAAGACCAAGAAAATATGAAATTATTTCGTAATGCTGCACAACAAGCTTTATTTCAACTTTATGTAGCTAAAAATATGCCAGAAGATGGTAACGAGTTTGCAGTTTCTCAACCAGAAATTGATCAAGCTTATGCTCAATATGGAGCAGAATTTAGAGCTAGAGGATTGAATGCTCAACAATCAAAAGATTATATTATTAGTCAAATAGTTCAACAAAAACGACAAAGATGGATGATTGATTTTGTATCAAAAATTAAAGAAGGATTTCGTATTGAAAGAAATAATAGTCTTCTTAAAGAGCAAAATATTAGTGCAGTTCAATTATCAACAGTTAAATAATACAATCATTATCAAATAAAATACAAAAAAGAGACTTTTTAATAGGTCTCTTTTTTAATAATATTTTAGATTAAATTTTTAAATAAAGGACAAAATATGAGAAAAGTAATTTTATATATTGCTCAAAGTTTGGATGGATATATATCAGGAATAGATGGTAATTTAGATTGGTTACCACAACAAATATCTGAAAAAATGAATGAATTTTATAGTGAATTTTTTCAACAAGTAGATACTATTTTAATAGGGCGTAATACTTATGATCAAATTATAAATGTATTAAGTCCAAATCAATGGCCTTATCCAAATAAAACTTCTTATGTTTGGACATCACAAAAAACAGATTCTTTATATGACAGTATACATTTTGTTGATACTGATTTAGTATCATTTGTCAATGAAATAAAGAAACAGGAAGGTAAAGATATTTGGGTATTAGGTGGAGCGACTTTAGCAGCAGAATTAATAAAAAACAATCTTATTAATGAGTATTGTATTACTATAGTGCCAATCATTTTAGGAAAAGGGATTCCTTTGTTTCCGCAAGAAAATTATAATACTATTTTCCTTGAAATGAAATCTTGTTTTACCGAAAATGGAATGATACAAACTCACTATATTGTAGAATTATAAGTCTTTTATTTGTATAAATAATTCTGCCCATTTTTCAGGAGAAATAGCATCTGGTCTTTGAGAACAGATAGGATCTTTAGTAATAATAGAATTAGCCCAAGGACTATTCGCAAGATTATTTGCTAATGTTTTTCTTTTTGCTAAAAAACATGTTTTAATAAAAATAGAGAATTCTTTTTGATTAAAAGACGTTTCTTTTTTTTCTATAGAAATTACTAGAGAATCGACTTTGGGTTCAGGAAAAAAATTACCTTTACCAACTGGAAATAATTTTTTAATGGTAAGAAAATGCTGAGCAATGACGGAAAGAGGACCATAATTTGAATTACCAGCTGATGTTTCCATTCTCTCTGCAAATTCAGCTTGAAGCATTAATATTCCAAATTTAAAAGCTTTATTTTCAATGAATTGTTTGATAGCTTCACCCGAAATTGAATAAGGCAAATTAGAAATAAAAACATATTCTTGATCTTTAGGATATTGATCCCATTTTAGAAAATCATTGTGTAGTAAAGTTAGCTTAGGATGAATCATATTTTTTGCGACAAGATTGTAGACACCCTTATCTATTTCTAAAGATACGGTTTCTCCTTTTTCGGCTAACAATACTGTTAAAGCACCGAGACCTGTTCCCACTTCCAAATATTTTTCATTTTCTTTCAAAGTAGGTAACATATTGACAATTTTTTCTGCACTTTGGCGATTAATAAGATAATTTTGTCCTCTATTTTTAGAAAGATATAATCCATTATCATTGAGCAAGGCTCGAATATTTTTGATACCAAAAGGATCGTATGTCATTGTTTTTCCTAAATATAATTATTAGTTGATGATGTTGGTCGATTTTCATTAGTCCATTTGCTAAAACCATCTTGAAGAAAGTTAAAGTTAGTAATATTCAGTTTTTTCATGATGTTTATTATTGTGAAATCATATATATTTTTAGTATCATAAAAAATTATTTGAGAATTATAAATATTTGAAATATTAATAATACTCTTAAGATTATTATAAGGAAGCGATATGGCATTGTTGATATGTTCTTTTTGATACAAACTTTGAGCTCGCAAATCAATAATAAGATAATTATTTACTGGCATTGTTTTTGAGATATGAGTAAGTTCTTGAGGTGATATTTGTTTGTATTGTATAATATCATAAGAGTTTTTAATATAAAACCTCTCTGTTGCGCAAGAAACAAAGAAAAAACAGTAAAAAATATTTTTTTTCATATTGTTGATATCCTTACATTTATAATACAATTATAGAAAATATAATTGTATAGTGTATAATTGTAACTAGTTTTTGAAATGAAATCAAGATTTTTTTCTTTTTATTTGAAAATTCTTGTATGATATTGTGTTATTTTGTATAATGTATAAATGATTAATAAATAAGAAGAGAGAAAAATGGCTGAAAAAAGAACTTATTCATTACTTCTATCCTATGAAGGATCTGCTTTTTGTGGTTGGCATACACAAATCAATGCTCCTACCGTACAAGGTACTTTGAATGAAGTGTTATCTATATTATATTCAAAGAAAATATTTGTTTGGGGGGCTGGGCGTACGGATTCAGGTGCACATGCTTTACAATATAGAGCTCATTATAGAACGCATAATGATTGTTTACCTAAAGATAAAATCAAAAGTATTCTTAATAGTAAATTACCTGCTGAAATACGAGTTTATGATGTACAAGAGGTGAGTAATAAATTTCATGCGACATTCTGTTGTAAAGCTCGTACTTATTGTTATTTTATGCATATAGGAGAGATCTTACCCCCTCGTTTTCATAAAAAAGTTTTTCATGAATGGGAATCCTTAGATATAGAATTATTAAAAGAAGTGTTACCTCTTTTTAAAGGTACTCATGATTTTTCTCAATTTTGTTATGGTTATAGTGCTCAAGAAAAAATAAAAAAAACAATGATCAGGCATGTAGATTATTTTTATGCAAAGCAAGTAGATGATTATATTGTATTTTTTATTAAAGGAGAGGGTTTTCTTAGAGGAATGATAAGAACATTAATAGGAACATCTTTATCTGTTGCAAAAGGTATTATCACTATTGATGAGATCAAAGACTCCCTCAATGGACAAGCATTACCATTAAAAAAATGGAGACCAGTACCTGCAGAAGGATTGTTTTTTAAAAGAGCTCATTATTAGTCTTATATTGATTTATAAAAGTACAGCAAATTAATTAGAAAAACACCCCCAAATAAGGGGGTGTTTTATTATACAAGATGAGTTTCTGATATTTCTAAAAGAATTTTATCGATATCTTTTCTTAAATTTACATTTTTTGGCATTTCGGATTCTATTTTTTGTGTGGATCTCAGTACAGTACTGTGAGATTTACTGAATAATGATCCAATTTCTGTAGAAGTATATTTGGTATGTTTAGATGCAATATACATAGCAATTTGTCTAGGATGTGCTTTTGAGCTAAGTTTGCTATCTGATTTAATGTCACTTGTTTTGATTCCATAGTAGGCTGCAACGGCTTTTTGAATTTCGGGAACAGATAAATCTTGAGGAATTTCAATATGAATTTTATCACTAAGTACTTCTTTGGTGAGTTTTAATGAGATATCTTTTTTCTTTAAATCAGCATAAGCAAATAATTTGAGTAAAGTGCTTTTTAATTCACGAATATTAAGATCAATAGTATCTGCAATAAGATCAATAATTTTATTGTCAACTTTATGATTTTCTCGTTGAGCCATATCTAATAAAATAGCTTTTCTAGTCTCAAAATCAGGATTTTTGAGATCTACCGTTAATCCTCCTGATAGACGAGTACGAAGACGAGGATTAAGATCTTTCAATTTTTTGACCTGTCTATCTGAAGTAAATACCATTTGTACACCACGAGAAATGAGAGCATTAAAAACATTTTCTAATTCTTCTGTAGTAGAGTCTCGAGATTGCATCCCTTGAATATCGTCAATAACTAAGAGATCACATTGTCTATATTTTTCACGAAAAGCATGCATATTCTTCTTTTGTAAATGTTCAATAAATTCATTAGTAAAATCTTCACTAGTTATATAAATAGCTGTAGCTGTTGGGTTTTGGTGATGAAATTTGTGAACGATAGATTGTGTTAAATGTGTTTTACCTGTTCCCATAGGTCCGACAATCACAAGAGGATTGTATTTGGAACAGGTATCTTCTACAACAATATGAGCGGCTTTGTAAGCAAAATCATTACAATTTCCTGGAATGAAATGATCAAATATAAACTCAGAAGCAAGATTTATAGAGCTTGTTTTTAGTGGAGTTGTAGTTTGGGTAGTTGGTGTTATAGAAATTTTATCTACTTGATAAGAATCAATAATTTCAGAAGTAATAATACGAGCTTCTTGTATCATTTCAATACGAAAATCTTTGTTGAGAGAGTTTTGTAATAAGTATTCTTTTAAGATAGGAATACAACTTTTTTCAAACCATCCTTTTGTAAAAGGATCTTCTGCCAAAAGAATCATTAGATAATCATTTTGACATTCTTTAAAGTAAATACGCTTGAGTAAAGATCCTGAAAGACCATTGTCTAAATTTTTTGATAAATGTTGAAGGAGGATGTTCCAAAGTTCCATAGTAATAAAATTCCTTAATATATAATATTTTTTTTGAAATGATAAAAAATATTCGTTTTGATATTTGTTTTTTATGATAGCTTATTATTATATTTTTTTCCTAAAAAATCAAGAGCTTGGATCTGTTTGAAATATAAGAGTTCTAATTGTGCGATTCTGGGTTTTAATGTGTTGTTTTTTATTAAAATTGCACAATTGATTGTTTGAAATAGGTATAAATCATTATAATAAGATGATTTGCATAATACAAAATTCTTCGGTTTTTTATGCACAAAAATTCAATATTTGTGTTGTTTTTTTGAAAAATAAATATATTTATTTTTAATTGTATTTTTTTTTGAAAAAAGTTATAATATCTTATAATTTATTAATAATTCTAAATATTTATATGAATGGTGATAAATAGAATTAGGAGTTTGTCATATGTCTTTTAATATTGATCGTATAGCGAGTTTAGCAAATATTACTTTGAATGAAGAAGAAAAACAAACGGTCAAAACCAAAATGGAAGGGATTTTAAATTTTGTGGCTTCTATTACAGAGTTAGACTTGGGTAATCACACGGCAAATATATCAAGCTATGAATTAGCGACAGTACTTAGAGAAGATATTGTGGGCACAACCTTAACTCCGGAAGAGTTAGCTAAAAATATTCCCAAACTTGATAATTATAGTATTATTGTACCTCAAGTGATTCAAAAATAATGTTATCTTTAGCAGATCATCCAAAAATATATACTTCTCAAGATGAAATAACCACCATAGATTTACCAAAAGACAAAACTATAGTAATTGATATGGGATGTGGTCATGGTGATTATATGTTAGCTCATTGTCCTGATGATAAGGATGTTTTTTGGATAGGTGTAGATATTTCTCGCAAACGAGCCATAAAAACAGAAAAAAGATTGCTTAGAGAATATAATAGTAATTTTATTTTATTTGCTGATGATGGTCAAGATGTTTTAAGTATACTTCCAGCTAATTCTATAGATATTATTCATATTAATTTTCCAGACCCTTGGTTAAGAGACAAACAATGGAAAAACAGACTTTTTAGACCATCTTTTGTAACTGATTTAGTCAGAGTTCTAAAAAAAGGTGGAGTATTATCTTTTGTAACTGATATCAAAGAATATGCAGATTCTGTTGCAGAAATATTAACTCAATTCCCTCAATGGACAAGTATATTTACTCCTATGGTGCAAGAAAATATATTCCAAAGCTTTCCGACACTATTTTATAGAAAGATGAGTCCTTTAAGACCAATTTCTTATATAAAATTTCATAAAATATAGATTAAAAAGAAAAATCTTTAACTAAGGAGAATTTAATGCCACATTTTATTAATGATTCTTGTATTAACTGTGCATCATGTGAATCTGTATGTCCTGTAACTTGTATTAGTGAAGGGGATGGTGCTCGTGTAATTGATGGAAGTATCTGTATTGATTGTTCATCATGTGTAGCAGTATGTCCTGTAGATGCAATTCATATTCTATAAAAATAATGATGGATTATAAAGAACTCCTATGAATTTCATAGGAGTTCTTTTATTTTAAATAATTCAATTATCCTATAAAATATTTTGAAATATATTGATAAAATATAATAAATAGTTTAAGATCTGTATATCTATATTCCGACTTTTAAAAAGAATTTTACTTTAAATATTTAATAAGAATATTATGAAGATCTGATGGAGCAACAATGTGAAAAAAATAATTATTGTTATAAATATATTTCTTCTTAGCCAGGTTAATTTTACACAAGGTATTATTAATCCTAGTGAAAATACTATTTTAGATCAATCTATAGATACTATATTAAATGGAAGAAATAATAGAACATATATACAAGATGTTGGGGCAGAATCTTTAGGTGGTAGAGATATCATTGCTCCATTGATTCCTCCAGCTCGTTCTCGTCAAATTCCTGGTACAGAACAATTAATTATACCTGTTGAAGAAACGGATGGTCCTTTAAATTTGTCTCCTAATGATACAAAAGCTTATATTGTTTATAATAGAGCAACTATTGCTTTTAGAAACCAACAATACGAAACAGCTAGAGTATTATACAGGGATCTCATTAGACAATATCCAGAATCTAGTTATACTCCTTATGCACTGTATGTATTATCTATTTCTGAAACAGACTATAGACGAAAAATAAGAATTCTACTTACTATTAAAGAAAGATTTCCCAACTTTATTCATAGAGAATTAATTTTGGATAGATTAGGGGATATTTATTATCTCTTAGATAGTCCTGAAGCTGCTGTAGAAGTTCTAAAATTATCAAAATCATCTTATTCAATTTATTTGAGAGCTATGATAGCTTTGGATGCTCAGAAACCAAATCAAGCTATTAATCTTATTAAAGAATTCTTGAAAAAAGGTCCTAATAACGAAGCTGCGTATCAGGCATATATGCTTTATACAGAAGCTTTGATTTCTATACGAGGATACAAAAATGCGTTAATCGTTCTTGAAAAAGCAGTAGAGTTAAGACCTTGGGCTTATGATAATGGAGGATTGATTCTATTACATGCAGGCAAATCATTCTATAATCTTAAACAATATAGAGAAGCACTGTATGTATTTAGCTTATTAAGACTACGCTTTTCTAGATCTACAGAATCTCGTATGGCAGATCAATATCTAGTTTCTTTAAACAAACAAAATGTAGTTAGTATGCAATCCGTACCTTGGATTGCTGAGAGTTTTGAAACAACTATTAAAGCTCAACCTGTAGTAAGCTTACGGACTCCAAGAGGACCTTCTATCAATGATATGATGCAAATGAACTCTCTTCCTAGTTCATCAGTATCTGAACCAAGTTTAGAGGGAATTGCTTTTCTTCCTCCTATGCCTGTACCTGTACAAGCAAGTAATCAATATTCTCTTTTAGTTCCTTTATCTGATATAGGACCTAAAATTGAATTAGTAACTCTTACCAATATGCTTGTTCAAGAATACACAAATCAAACAGAAAAAGTTATAACAAATAGAGTATTTGTGGTAGAAACAAATACATTAACTAATAATTATACATTTGTGAATCGTGAATTCCTAACTAATGTACAAACAAATGTAATGAGAATATGGGAAACAAATACTGTTGTTTCTTATGAACCTGTTGTTTTATGGCGTACTAATTATGCAAATATTAATATTACCAATCTTATTACAAATATTATTGATCATGTTGTTACCAATGAGAAAATCGAATTATTACCATTATGGCGTACTAATTATAATTTTATTAATAGACCAAGAGATATTACTAATGAAATCTATAGAGATATTACAAATAAATATTTAGAATTTGGAATTAATGGCGAAACAAATTGGCGTATGGATATTGCTAAAAAGAAATTTATTGAGATTGTTCCATCATGGAAATCTACCTACCAATCAATTGATACAAATGAATTAGTAACTAATGTGCTAAAAAGTATCGTAACCAATCAACGCCTGGAATTAGTACCTCGTTGGATTGATAATGTTCGTACAAATGATACTTATAAATTAATGGATAATATTATTACTAATACTCGTTTGAGAATTGCTCCTCGTTGGATTACTAATTTTCAAATTATTCAAACTAATATGAGAGATGCTGTCATTACTAATACCGTTAATGCTGTGAAAACTAATGTCACAGAACAAGTGATAACTAATTTGATTAATATTACTCATAATAAAACTAATGTTATTACTAATGTAACAGAAACAGAATTAACAAATTTTATTAATATTAATCGATATATTACTAATGTAATTACAAATATAGCAGAATTAGTAGTAACAAATAGAATTAACAGAGCTTTTGATAAAACTAATGTAATTACAAATATAG
>JAGUQW010000014.1 GCA_030154445.1 Spirochaetota bacterium
CATAACATAGGTGAGCGATATATACTATTCAAACAATACCAAAAGGTATCTTCAAAACTCTAGGAGTTTATTAGATATGTTTTTATTTATACTCTATAACAATTCAAAAAAAAGAGTTTGTCGTTTTGGTAAAAAATAAATTTGTTACCAAATACTCCTTAAGGAGGTGATCCTGCCGCACCTTCCGGTACGGCAACCTTGTTACGACTTCACCCCCCTTACCAGCCTCTCCCTAATAAGCCCCTTCCTTACGGTTAGGGTAACCCACTTCAGGACAAACCAACTCGGGTGGTGTGACGGGCGGTGTGTACAAGGCCCGAGAACGTATTCACCGTAGTATTGCTGACCTACGATTACTAGTGATTCCAGCTTCATGCACTCGAGTTTCAGAGTGCAATCCGTATTGAGGTATAGTTTATTGGTTTTGCTCCATCTCGCGACTTAGCTTCCTTTTGTCTATACCATTGTAGCATGTGTGAAGCCCAAGGCATAAGGGCCATGATGACTTGACGTCGTCCCCTCCTTCCTCCGATTTGTCACCGGCAGTCTTTCCAGAGTCCTCAACTTAATGTTAGCAACTGAAAACAGGGGTTGCGCTCGTTGCGGGACTTAACCCAACATCTCACGACACGAGCTGACGACAGCCATGCAGCACCTGTATACGAGTCCGAAGACTACACTATCTCTAATGTATTCCCGTATATGTCAAGCCTTGGTAAGGTTCTTCGCTTAGCATCGAATTAATCCACGTGCTCCACCACTTGTGCGGGCCCCCGTCAATTTCTTTGAGTTTCACCCTTGCGAGCGTACTCCCCAGGCGGTACACTTACCGCGTTAGCTACAGAACCACGCTCTCGCGCAATTCTAAGTGTACATCGTTTACAGTGTGGACTACTAGGGTATCTAATCCTATTTGATCCCCACACTTTCGCGCCTCAGCGTCAATCTCGGCATAGACAGCTGCCTTCGCCTTTGGTGTTCCTTCCCATATCTATGCATTCCACCGCTACACAGGAAATTCCGCTGTCTTCCACCAGATTCTAGCCAACCGGTTCTGAATGCCTTTCTGGAGTTGAGCCCCAGTCTTTAACACTCAGCCTAATCGACCGCCTACACGCCCTTTACGCCCAGTAATTCCGAATAACGCTCGTCCCTTACGTATTACCGCGGCTGCTGGCACGTAATTAGCCGGGACTTATTCATAAAGTACCGTCATCATTGAATCATTTCCTACTCAACTTATTCTTCCTTTATAAAAGAACTTTACAACCCGAAGGCCTTCATCATTCACGCAGTGTCGCTCCGTCAGGGTTTCCCCCATTGCGGAATATTCTTGGCTGCTGCCTCCCGTAGGAGTAGGGTCCGTGTCTCAGTACCCTTGTGGCCGGCCACTCTCTCAAGCCGGCTAACCGTCTTAGCCTTGGTCAGCTATTACCTAACCAACTAGCTGATGGTACGCAGGCTCATCTATAGGCAAGGCTGTAAAGCCCCTTTGATCTCTCGATATCATCCGGTATTACCTAAAGTTTCCCTTAGCTATCCCAGTCCTACAGGTAGATTCCTACGCGTTACTCACCCGTCCGCCACTCGCCATCAATAGAGCAAGCTCTATCATGCTGCCGTTCGACTTGCATGCCTAAAACACACTGCCAGCGTTCATTCTGAGCCAGAATCAAACCCTCCATTATCATTATATAAAAATTAAAAATTAATCTATAACTCAAACTTTTAGCATCATTTGTTTAATATATATTCGCTCACCTCTGTTATGCCTTTCATCTTATCGTTCAGTCTTTAGTTCCATCTAAACACTTTTGTGAACTCTACCCAATATACTCTCATTATTAATGAAGTATTTAATAATATCGCTCACTCAATGTTAGTTAGTATAACTCATTCAATTTCGTTTGTCAACCCTTTTCTAAAATAAATTTTATTTATTTTAGAAA
>JAGUQW010000015.1 GCA_030154445.1 Spirochaetota bacterium
AACAGTACCAAGTCCAACAGCAGATACTGTATATTATAAGAAAACTGAAATTGAAGAAAATTATAAAGTTATAGAAATTGCTGATCTTAAAAATGAATTAGTTACTTTAGATAAGGATAATATTTATTTAAATCATGAAGCCTTAGAAATGGTTTTTGATAGTAAAGCAAATTCTCTTAATGTTGTTGTTAAAGAAGGACCTAACGCTGGATCATATAACTATTTCCTTAATCCTGTAAAAGGTGTAACTCCTGGAGCAACAGGAGCTGGGGTACAAAAAGGTATGTATTATTTAACAGCATCTAAAGTTGGAGCACCCTTGGACAAACATTTTATTGGTATAGAAGTACAATCTACAGCTAATGATAATGCCTATGGAAAATTTGTAACAAGTGCTACAGGAGTCTTGACCGATACAGATATAAATAATAATGGTAAAAGAAATCTAGTTACTAGAAATTCTGTAGATATAGAGGATACTTTATTATTAAAATTAGAAGATATAAATAAAAATGGTCTAGGGATGTTAAATTCTGCTAATAATGATTATACTTTTAATCCTAATAATACTGAAGAAATACACCTGGATACAAAACAACGGGTAGTGTTATATATAAGTAAAAAATCTGCTGCTCAGGAAACAAACTATTATCGTATATCATTACAAGAAATAGAAACTAAAGATCCTACTCAAGGAGAAAGATTTACTTTCAAAATGATTAGTAATACAAGAAGTGATATAAACTTTAGAGGGAATCTAGCTTATCCAATAGTAGCTTCAGGAACAGCAGTAGCTTCAGGAAGTCCTGTAGGTGGAGCATTAGGTGGAGCATTAGTAAGAAATAATTGGTTTTGGGCAGTAGGTATACCAGATAATTCTATAAGTATATTTGTAGGATATGCATCAAGCATGGCTTATGCTAAGGACAATAGGCGGCTTGCTCTAGATCCAAAATTACTACCTTTAGATATCTTAAAAAATGATCCAAAAGTAAGTAAATCATTGGATGATCAATTGAGTGGTGGTAAAGGAGCTACTGATTGGTATCTTCCTGTAGATGAAAATAGAGAAATATTAACAGATGTAGGAACAATTAATTTTGCTTTCCGTACGCCTCTTAGAACTGCAGCTACTACTGGAGTAGGTACTGCATCTGTAGCTGTTTATGATTTTGATATGACTCTTCGTGATGCGGCAAATCCAAAAAATGCAACAGGAACTAGAGCAGCTTATTTGACAAAAGTAATAGCAGATATTGGACGGGATGATGGTATTATAAATGCTCATGGGGTTAATGAATCTGTCTTTAAAGCTATAATCTCAAACAAATATGTCGCTATAAAATATGGTACAGGTTCAGATGAAACAAAAGTAAAACTAGCTATTGGTGATACAGCTGCAAGTGCTCAATTGAACTTAAATAGCTTACAATATTGGAACTATGTACCTAAATTTGTACTTGATGCAAATCCAAGAGTTATACAAAATTTATCAACGAAAGGAACTTGGGTATTCAAAACTGGTAATAATACGACTGTTCCTACTTATAATGCTGCTAATACAAAAGATTATGAATTTGCTGGAGATGGATCCTTTATTACTATACATAATGTAGTAGCTTCGGTAACAAATTCAGTTACTTATGGTATACAAATGATTGAAGATACTGATGCAAATATAGGATTGTTTCAAGTTAATGGATTTGGTGAAGATAATCGTAAATTTATGATTATAGATAATACCGTAGCTGGTAATGATACAGCTAGATATGCAATAGGAAATACTATTACTGGAGCTAAAACAGCTTTAGCTGCTCAAACACATCCAAACTTGTATCGTAAACAATCTATTATATCTGTAGGTCGAATATTTTCAGCATTAGCAGGAAGAGATATTATAGTTGAAAGAACTTATAATGTGCCTGGTCTTATATTTTATTATAATTCAAAAAGTGTATATGAGTATAGATTCTCATATAATTCTAGTGGTGGTGCTCAAGTGTCTATAACAACCATAACTAAATCTAGAAATGAAACTCATAACTATGAAATGTTTATATTAGAAGATACCTCTACCAGTGAAGGTTACTTCACTTTGATAGCTGCTGGAAACCCAGAACATAATAAGATAATAGGAATTAAAGCTGATAGACCTGAGTATTTAAGTACTGGTCAATTTAAAATACAAGTAGAAGGTAGAGATCGTATAAAATTAAGCTCCCATGTAAATAAAGCTCAACTTATTGGTAATATAGCTGATCAAAAATCATGGTGGGTTTTTATAGTAAATGCAAATGATGAAAAAAGTACTGTATTTAAAGAAAAAGATGTAGTGTTAAAACTACAATCATTGGGAGCTATAGGATCTTTTTCTGTAGGAACAACTCTTGATACACCTTCTGGAGTCTTTGATCCAAATAATAATATAGTGTATAATTTTAATGGAAATGGATTAACGCTACAAGCAATAGTTGCTATTAATGGTGTTAAATCTTACTTTAATTATGATTTATCTGTAGTTGAAGAGGTATCTTCTGGTGGTACTATTGATAATACAAAAGGAGTTTTAGTAGCTGAGGGATCAGATATTTCCTCTGAAAGTTCATTCTTGCATAATAAGTTTATAGATGTAGATATTCTTGATGATGATAGATATATTATAACTTATGGTAATTCTGTTGCATTGGCTAAAGCTAGAACAACAGCTCTAAAAAATAGAGCAACAACTTATCCATATAGTTATTGGACACATGAAAAACTTCCGAATATAGATATGCAAAATAGAGTTATTGATACGATGAGAGAATTATCATTAGAATATAGAGATGTTGTTGAAGTGACAGATTGGGATATAACTAAACCACTAAAAACTACTCCAAGGAATGGTCTTGTATTACTTAGTGATAAAAGATTCTATAAAAATAATGGTATTGGAACTAGCCGTGTAAAAGGCGAAGGATATTATGATCTAAAAGATTATTATTATTTTCAAGTAATTGCAGATACATCTACTAAAACAAGTTCATGGGTAATGAAACAAGCTCTTACTAATAATACTGGTGTTATATTTGTTACTGATATGTATCAAAGAATTAAAACATTAGAATATGAAAGTCCTACAAAAGGAACATTTTTATTATTGAAAGGTATATCTGCAGCTGGTGGAACAGAATTAAGTGGTAATGCTGAAATGAGAGAATTATTTGAAAATGCTGTACTATCTGTTAATGTTGATAAAGATCAACAAATGATCATCGGTTATGCAAAACCAGCTTCAGCTAGTCGTGCTGATATAGAAACAGCGATTGTTGCAGCTAAAGCGGATAGAGATGCTAGACTTTCAGATATAAGACAATACACTCCAAATCTTGTTGGTGAATATATTGCTAGACAACAACATTTTGTTCCTTTTATTATTTCAGGAAATATATTTAGAACATTTGTTGGAGAAAATCATCTTGAAGCGGTCACTCCAGGAACAGATGCAACTAATTTTAATTTTAATGGAAAACAACTTTCTGTAAGATTTTTAGCTGGTAATGATAATGAATTTGGAGGAACTAACAATTTTCATGCATTGGTAAAATTAAAATTAAACTCACAACTTAATATAGCAGGTAGTGTAGCTGAAGACTCAGGAACAGATGAAACCAAATTATTATTACAATCTTTGAGGGTAAATGGAAAAGAGACAATGGTATTTAAATTTCATAGACCTAATACTCTAAGCACTGCTTTGGTAACAGATAGTTCTTGGTCTAATCTTATATTTAATAAATATCAAGCAATAAGAATAGGAACCGGAGCAAATCTACTTCAACATAAATGGGCATATGCTGATTCCATATTAAAAGCACAAAGTCTTGCAGAATCCTTACCTTTTTATAACGGAGCATATGCATGGACATCTTCAACTGAAAGAAGAAATCATATAAATAGCTTTGTAAAACCTAATTTCTTTTATCAAGTTAAAAAAGTAACTACAGCACATCAAAATTTCACTTCTTTTACAAGTTCAGGAACGGTATTCTTAGAATTAGTACATTTTAAATCAGGAAATAGAACCTTTATGACAGTTAAAGAATTTACTGGTGCTAATACTATGATTCCAAATCCATTTACTTATGAAATACTATTAAAAGATGCTGCTAATGGTGGTGTAATATCATTTGGAGTAGAAGGTTTTGGACCTATGAATGGAGTCTTTTTATTCTTCAATACATCAGACGTAAACAATTCGAAACTACTGATATTTAAACCAAAATCTGGAGAAGAGTTTACTAGTGCTGCAGCTAGTTTCTTACATGGTAATACTGCTGTTGGACCTTCATTCTTATTTTCTACTAAGAGTAAAAATATTCAACAACCTGCTCTTTCTCAATCAGGTACTCCACCAAACTATTAAAATATATTTTATATAGGTATAGTTAAATTTATTAAAGACCTCTTAGAATTATCTAAGAGGTCTTTTTTATTTGTATTTTATACTAAATGATAATATAATAATTGAAAAGAGGAGATATACTATGAAAAATGTTTTAATATCGTATAGTTGTGGAAAAGATAGTACACTTGCTCTTTATAGAATGCTTCAACAAAATTATAAAGTGCTAGGATTAATTGTTACTATTAATAAATCTACTCAAGTGTCATGGTTTCATCTTATACCAAGAGATATTATTCAAGAAATTGCTGATTCACTAAATATACCTGTATATTTTGTAGAATCTACAGGATCTCAAAATTATCTGGAAACCTATGAAGACACCCTACGAAAAGTATCAATTCAAACAAATTCTAAAATATGTGTATTTGGAGATATAGATATTTTAGAACATAGAACATGGTGTATAGATAGAACGAATAATGTAGGTATAGAAGCAATATTTCCACTTTGGCAAGAAGATAGGGAAAGTTTGACCTATGAATTTATTGATTCGGGCTTTGAAGCTATTATTAAAGTAGTGGATACGAATGTTTTATCTGAAGATTTTTTAGGAAAAAAATTGACTAAAGAAGTCGTAGAACAAATCAAACAAAGTGGGGCAGACCCCTGTGGTGAAAATGGAGAATATCATACTATAGTATTAAATGGTCCTATATTTAATAAAAAAATAGATATTAAATATGTAGATATTTCTCAATATGAAAAATATAGAATTTTAAATATTACAAAAAATAATAATTATTTTTCTTAATTTATAAAAAAAAAGCATACTCTTTAGAGTATGCTTTTTTACTTGATCGATTATATCAATAATTATTTAACCAAATTTTCCTGTAAGGTATTCTTCTGTTTTTTTATCTTTAGGAACAGTAAACATTTTTTTAGTTGTATCATATTCAATAAGCTCACCTAAATACATAAACGCAGCATAATCAGAAACACGACCAGCTTGAGCAATATTATGTGTTACTAATATAATAGTAACAGATTTTTTTAGACTAATAAGAAGTGATTCTATCATAGATGTAGATTTTGGATCGAGAGCAGAGGTAGGTTCGTCTAACAGTAATACTTCTGGATTCATAGCAAGTGTTCGAGCAATACAAAGACGTTGTTGTTGTCCTCCAGAAAGAAAAGATCCTTTGTCATGGAGTTTATCTTTGACCTCATCCCATAAAGCTGCTTTTTGAAGAGATTCTTCTACTAATTGATTTGCTTCAGATTTACCTAATTTAGCACCATTAAGAGTATATCCTGCAATAACATTTTGATAAATACTCATTGTAGGAAATGGATTCGGATGCTGAAAAACCATACCAACACGCCGTCGTAATGAAATAGAATCCATTTCAAAAATATTTTCTTGATTTAAATAAACACTACCTTTATAAGTACAATTATCAATAAGCTCGTTCATTCTATTGAATGTTCTTAATAAAGTTGATTTTCCACAACCAGAAGGTCCCATAATAGCAAGAATACGATGTTCTGGTATATGCATATTAATAGATTGTAAAACTTGAGTTTTACCATAAAAAATGCTGAGATCTTTAACATCAATAATACCAGGCTTTTGGATGCGTTGGGAAGATGTTAAAGAATTAATGAATTTTTTATTACCAATTTTCATAAAATAATCCTTTTGTTTTACTATTTACTTAGAATATGTTATTAAAATTTTATTTTTATTTTATCAATAAAAGGTTTTATAATTAAATTTAATATTAAAACAATAATAGCTAAAGCAAGAGATGCTCCCCAAGCATTAGCTATAAGATTTGCGTTAGGCGATGTAGAATTTTTATAAATTTGCATAGCAATAGTTTCCATAGGTCCAAAAATATTAGTTGAAAAATAAGGATTACCAAATGCTGTGAATAACAAAGGGGCTGTTTCACCTAATACTCTTGAAATACCGAGTACAACTCCTGATGAAATTCCACCTGCAGCAGCAGGTAGAATAATTTTTAAAAGAACTCTACTATAAGGCACACCTAAGGCTAAAGCAGATTCTTTAAGGGCTACTGGGATTAATAATAATGTTTCATAGGAACTTTTAATAATAATAGGAAGCATCATAATCATTAATGCAAAACTTCCTGATATTGCACTATATGCTTTGAAAGTCATAACAATCCAAATATTTGCAATAATTCCAAAAATAATCGAAGGAATTCCTTGTAAAGAATCTACACAAATAAGAGTCAGTTTACTAAGTAGAGAGTTTTTATTTTCAGAAATGTATATGGCAACTAATATACCAAAAGGTATTGCGATTATTGAGGCAAGTCCTACAATTATAATCATTCCTATAAAAGAATTTCTTATACCACCGATAGCAGAACTAATAGTTGATCTAGAAAGTTCAAAAAATTCAGTATCAGCCATAGGTGCTGGAGAATCTGTAATAAAAAATAAAGGACTAATATAAGTAAATCCTTGTGCAACAATAAAAAATATAATTAAGAAAAGTGGTATTAAAGCACAAGATGATAAAAAATAAATAAATAGTTTAAATAATAGTGCTTGTTGATGAACTTTTTTTGGTGATATCATAATCATAACCTTTATTGATTCTTGTTTTGGTTTGTATATCTAATGATAATTTTACCTAATAAAGAAAATAGTAACGTAATAATAATTAAAATAAGACCAGCTTGAATAAGAGAACTTTGCTTTAACCCACTAGATTCACCATATTCATTAGCAATTAAACTAGCAATTGTTTGTGTTGGATCGAAAATACTAGTTGGAATTTGATTTCTATTACCAATAACCATAGTTACAGCTAGAGTTTCTCCTAAAGCTCTTCCTAATGTAAGAAGAATTCCAGCTATAATTCCAGAACGAGCATGAGGTAAGATTATTTTTGTAATAACTTTATATTTACTTGCACCTAATCCTAATCCAGCTTGTTTTAATTTTGTAGGAACAAGAGAAAAAGCTTCTCTCGAAAGAGATGCAGCATAAGGCATTATCATAATAGATAAAACAAGAGATGCTGTAAATAAATTAGCCCCAAATCTAGGTACTAAAAAGAATAATCCCCATAATCCATAAATAATAGATGGAATACCTGCTAATAAATCAATTAATATGGAGAATAATTTTAAAAAAGGTGAATTTAGAGAGGTATATTCTGTGAGTAATAATGCTATTGCTATAGCTACAGGAAATGCAATAAATAGAGCTATGAGAGAACTTAGTACTGTTCCAATAATAAATGGTAAAATAGTAAAGTTACGATAATTTTCATCTGAAATAAGAGTTTTAATTTTTTGTGTGGTTATATCGATAATTTGAGAAGATAAAATTTGTTTTTTTTTAATAACAATATTACCACTCCATTCAATATTTTGATTTAATTTATTATTATTTCTATCTATAAGATTAGAAGAAATAGTTATTTTATAGATACCATCATTAATTAAATCAGGAGTTTTTACAATTAAAGTCATGTTAGTATTAATATAAGAAAAATTTAAAAGTTGATCATTATATTGTAAAGTAATAAGATCTGTGAAATTTTGATCTTTTAAAGGCACAGAAAAACTAAGAATTAAAGAATTATCTTGATTAAGATGAACTTTTGATAATTCTAGGAATTTAGTATTCCATGTAGATTTAGTTAAAAAAGAAAATCCAAATTTCTTTATAGATTCAGAACTATTCCATACTAAAGATGAAATAAGTGCAACAACAAAAAAGACAAAACATAAAGCACTTAAATAAGTGATATTATTTGTGATTGTATCACTTAAAGAATTTTTTATCATAATTTACTCTAATTAAATATCATTATTGATATTTGTATACATTTACAATGTTTCTACGACGGAAATCCCATCATAGGTAATTTGATTAATTATATTTTGTCCTAATTCTAATACATAAGTAGGAATAGGGGAAAAATATAAAGCAGCATGTTTTTGTTGAACTTCAGGTCTGTACATCCATTGTAATAGTTTTACGAGTTCTTGCGCTTGTAAAAGAGTACGATTGTTATAATTTTGTTCTTTTCGTACTAATAAATAAGAAAAAGTAGTCATAGGTGCAGAATTCATACCATTTGCATCGGTTAATGATACTCTAGTATCTATAGGAATAGATACATTAGTAGCTGCTTCTGAAGCATTTTCAATATCGCCAAGTACAAAATTTCCAGCTTTATTTTTGATTTTAGCTACAGGGAAATTATTTTGTTTTGCATATACAAGATCAACATAAGCAATAGCACCTTCATTTTCTTTTGTGAATCCCATTACTGATGAATTTCCTTTCTGACCAATACCAGCAATCCAATTGATTGTTTTACCTGTACCAAAAGTATTAGCCCAATTTTGACTAGCCTTAGCCATAAACTCAGACATAATAGAAGTTGTTCCACTACTATCAGATCTATATACAGGAGTTATACTGGTATTTGGTAATTGAGCTTCAGGGTTTAATTTTTGAATAGTAGGGTGATTCCAAGTTGTGATTTCTCCAGAATAAATTTGATAAATAGTTTCTGCATCTAAAGAAAGAGGATTAGATTCATTAAATCCAGGAAGATGATATGTGAAATTGACTGCAGCCAGTACAGCTGGAATATGTAAAAGAGTATTGGTGTACTTAGTTATTTCTTCATCAGATAGAAAAGCATCAGTTGCTCCAAAATCAACAATTCCAGAAACAATATTTTGTATTCCAGCTCCGGAACCTACAGCTTGATAAATTACAGGAATATTTTTTTCTTTTGTATATTGAGCGAAAAGTTGATTGTAAATAGGTGCGGGAAATGTTGCTCCTGTACCTTGGAGTGTAATTTTATTATTTGATCCACATGAGCTTAAAAATAAGCTTAAAAATAAAAAATATGAAAATTTTTTCATAGTAGTCCTTCCTATTTGTATTTGTTGACTTATTTCTTTAATATTGTTTCTGCGATTAATGGTTCTTTATTATAAGTAAGTTCTGTTAATTTTTTCTTAGCTGCATTACGAAATTTAGGTGTCAATGTTGCGAAGAAAATAGGTTCTAATTCTTTTTGTGCACTTGGAGATAGTAACCAATTAATGAAATTAACTGTTACTTGAGCTTGTTCTTTTGTTCTATTATTATAATTTTGTTCTTTTTTTACAATAATATATACAAATCCTGTAGCAACAGCAGCTTCTTTTCCTTTATGAGGGTAAGTTAAGTCTACTCTATTATCATTATTTGTTTCTGCAACTTTCATAGATTCTAAAGTTCTAAAATTACATCCTCGTCCATAGGTTCCTAGATAATTGTTAATTCGTATTAAAGGTATGTTGTTTTGAGTCCCATATATCATCGTTGTATAAGTTAATGCTCCTGGAGTTTGAGAAAGAAGTTGCATCATCTCTAATGATGTTAAACGCTCCAATGTATTACCAATCATTTTAAATTTATTAATATTGCCTTGTTTCCAAGTTGGAGTTGCTTTTGTTAAAAATTTTGTAAATAGTGCTGTATCAGCAGAATTGGTAGAACGCTGGATAAAAGTAATAGAAAGATCTGGAAACACACGAGTTTTATCTGTGGAAAATTTTGTGTTTAGAGCAATAATCTTAGGATCATTCCATTTGATTATTTCTTTGTTTAGTATTTGAACTAATAATTCTGGAGTTAAATACACAGGATCATCAAATATAGAAAATCCTTTTCCAGGAATATTATAAGCAAAATTAATACTCGCAGCAGCGATAGGTATATGTAAAATATCTGGATTTTCTTTTACTTGTTGATCTGTTAATGAAGCTATACTGAGTGCAAAATCTACTTCTTGATTGATTATAGCATCAATACCTGTATAAGAATTTTCAGTAGTATAGGAGATATTAATATTAGATTCTTTTGTGAATTTTTTAAATAACAATGAAGATAGAGGTAAGCTAAAGCTAGATCCTATGCCTGTTATAGTTGCTTTGTAGATTTTAACAGGTCTCTGAGGAGTACTACAATTAGTTATAATAATACATAATATTACAACTAAATAACTATTTAAATATTTTTCAAACATAATAACTCCGTGTTTTTAGATATACAGATAAAAAATATGCATAGATATTTCCTATTATAACGATTGTAGATAGTTTTGTCAAATGTTTTTTATATTGATTTAATACTAGATTTTATTTTAAAAATAATATAATATATAATATAATGAGGTAGTGATGCAAAAACAAGTGTCTTTAGTTACAATAGTAAGGTATACACCAGAAGGTACTATAATAAAAATTAATAATACTGTACATAGGGCTATTATAGATAATGATATTATATCCCTTAAAAAGGGAAGTTCATTTTTAGGAATTGTTTCTTATGAAGGGCAAATCATACAATGAAGGGCAAATCATACAAATTAAAAAAATATCTGACACAGAAATAGATAATAATACTAAATTGAATATTATTGTCTAACTTGAAATTAATAAGGGTATTGTAAAAATGAAATTAAATAAAATAGATATCAATGATTTAAGGTCAGGCATGTTCTGTACCAAAGCTATTGTAAATAAAAAAAAAGAAGTTCTTCTGCCAGAATTTCATTCTATTCACCCTTTGTATATTACTGAATGGCGTGATAAAAGACTTTTTACAGAAGGTGAAGTATTAACAAATAAACAAGATCAAAAGAAATCTTTTGAATTACCTAGTTATATAGAAAAAGAAACTAGAATATTATTACAAAAATATTATGATGATATTAAAACAATAAAAGAAATCTATAAAAACATTAAAAAAATTGATATTAATGAAGTACAAAAGTTAGCTTCTTTTTGGGTATCGTATGCTTTGAAAAATAAAAATATGTCTAGTTTATTGGCTGTATGTAGACATGCTTTATTTGAAGAAGATGAATATTTTTATATTCATACAATGGATGTGGTACTCATCTCCTTAGGTATTTATAAATATTATTATAAAAAAATTAAATCTTTAGAGTTGAGTCATTTAATTATGAGTGCTATTTTTTTTGATATAGGAATGCTATTATTACCAAAAGAATTAAAAGGATCTGTTGATAAATTTCATGAAGAACAAAAATTAGAAATAAAAAAACACACTTTATTAGGATATGGCTTTTTAATAAAATCAGAAGTGCCTTATGTTTTAGCCTTACCTTCTTTAGAACATCATGAAAGACCTGATGGGAGCGGTTACCCTAGAGGAATTAGTGGAGAAAATCTCCAAGCAAATAGTATTATTATTTCACTTGCTGATGTTTTCACCTCTCAAATGAGAGCTAGATCTTTTAAAGAAGGTAGAGAGCCTGCTGAAATCTTAAAAGATTTTATACAGACAATGATGCCTGTATTTCCTAATAATTACAATTTATATATTTCAGCATTTATTTCTTTTATGACTATTTATCCTACAACTAGTATTGTAAAATTAAGTACAGGTGATATAGCCACTGTATTACAAACAAATATAGAAAACCCAACAAGACCAAAAGTGTTACTTTTATTAGATAAAAATATGAATAAATATTCATCAAAAATAGAATTAGATCTTACAAAAGATTCAAATACTATTGTTGGTACTTATACTAGAGCAATGCTTGTAGATTTAAAAATATCTTTAAAAATATTTTAGGAAAAAATATTGAAAAGGAAAAAATATTGAGTAAAATTGTTTATAAACAACAAGAAAATTCTATAATACTAGAATTTCCACAAAAAAATATGCTTTTTTATGAAGATATATCTTTTGAAAAAGCTGAGAATTTTTTTATTGAAGAGTATAAAAATATTCAACAATTACTTACTCCAAAAAATTTAATTAATTTTCAATTAATTACCGATATAAAACAAGAAAGTATAAATAAAATCACGAAAGATAATAATTTTCTTTTTAAAGGTAATAATTTATTAGTTTTGTATACTATTTTACCTATTTTTAAAGAATCTATAAAATTAATTTATATTGATCCTCCATATAATACAGGAAATACATTTATATATAAAGATAAATTTTCAAGATCTTTATGGCTTTTGTTTATGAAAAATCGAGTAGAAGTAGCTCGAGAATTCCTTCAAGATGATGGTGTTTTAGTTGTTCAATGTGATGAAAATGAACAAGCGTATCTAAAAGTTCTTTTAGATGAAATTTATGGAGAAGATAGCTTTTTAGGAATGATAACTGTTTTGACAAATCCTAGTGGTAGAGATTATAAATCTTTAGCACGAACTCATGAATATTTAATTATTTATGGTAAAACACCAAACACAGAGTTATACCCTCTAATATTAAATAAAGAATTTCCTTTTGAAGACACTTTAGGCGGATTTGAACTGAGAAGCCTTAGAAATGGAAATGTTAGATTTCATCAAGGTAATAGACCTAACTTATACTATCCTTTTTATACCAATCCTAAAAAAAAAGATACTAATGGGCATCATGTTGTATCGCTCTCTAAGAAAAAGGGTTGGGTAGAAATTTATCCACGAGAATCTCAAGGTGTACAAACTGTATGGAGGTGGGGTAAAAATAAAGTTTTGAATAATATTACAGATAATTCATTATCATCAAATCTTATTGCAAGAGCTTCAAAAGATAGTTACTTAATTTTTGAAAAATATAGAAAAAAAACTCGATTAGCTAGAACAGTTTGGAATGATAAAGATTTTTATACAAGTAAAGGTACTAAACATATAAAAGAATTATTTGACGGGTCTGTATTTGATTATCCTAAACCTGAATTACTAATTGCTAGAATTATTGATATTACTACTAAACCAGGAGATAGGATTATAGATTTTTTCTTAGGTTCTGGAACTACAGCAGCTGTTGCTCATAAAAGTAATCGTCTATGGATAGGGATAGAGCAAATGGACTATATAGAAACAATTACTATTCCAAGACTTCAAAAAGTAATAGCTGGGGAAACTGGGGGATCAAGTAATCATTATAATTGGACAAAAGGTGGTTCATTCATCTATAGCCAGTTAGAAAAAAATGGAACAAAAGATTTCCCCTTTTATACAAAATTACAAAAAAATAATATTATAAATCAATTATAAAAAAAGAAGAAGGTGTTTATGTTGTTGTCTAGAACTTTATTATGTATAAGTATGTTATTATTTACTACTTGTTCATCTATAGAATCTTATAACTTTAAAAACAAAGTTAGAGGATTGGTTGCTATTAACAAAGGTAACCCAGCTTTAAGATATGTATTTAATGCTAACGCAGATCTAACAGTAGATTATAATATTTTTTATTATTTTGAATCTGGTATAAGTGATATAGCTGCTGTATACAGAACAGTAGATGGAACATCTTTCGATGCTTTTGTTATAAAAGGTAATGAAATATATCGTAGTATAGAACCTCAGAGATCACCAATGTTTGTAGATCCTGAAGCAGTTGAGCCTTACTTGGTATTAATTCGTCCAAACTAAATAATATATATATTAAAACAAAAAAAAATACACTTTAAGTGTATTTTTTTTATTGTTTTTCAGTAGTATTTTCAAATTCTTCTAAAATTTTTAGAGCATTGTTAGCTTCTCGTCTGACTATCGTTTCTGGATCATTATCAGCTTTATACTTTAAAATATTTTTTGAAGATACAGAGTTTAATTTAGCTAAACTTTTAATAGCTTCTGTTCTAATAGCAGTATTATCAGATTTTGTTAATCTCTCAAGAGTTGGAACTATATCTGAAGAATCAGTGTACCCTAATCCTGTAATACTATTAAGACGAACAGTTTGTTCTTCTTGTTCATTGATAGCTATAGGCGTTAGAATTTCTAAAGCTTGGGGATTTTTTGTATGTCCTATAGCCAATGCTGCATAGCGTCTTATAAAACGTGTTTCTCCGGTATTTTCTAGTAATTTTTTTAATATTGGTATTAAAGATTCATCTTGATACATGCCAAGAGCAACAACAGAAGCTCCTCTAAGATCTTGATGATTAGTTACATTAGTTGCTATCTCTGTGATAGTAGCTAAGGCTTCAGTATTTTTTAATTTTCCTAAAGCTTGTATGGCAGCAGCACTAAATCTCATAGCTTTAGGTTCAGCTAATTGTTTTTTTAATATATTAAAAATATCTGTACCAACAGGTATTTCCATTAGTTCAACAGCATAAGAAGCTCTTTGCAAAACAGAAAGATTTGTTTCTTTTGTAAAGATATCTGTCCAGAATTGGGTATTATCTTTATATTTCATATCAATAAACACATAAATAATCTCTTCTTTTATAGAAATATTATTTTCATTAGTAAAAGAAGTTTCTAACAATTCAAAGGCATTACTTTTTTTTCCAGATCGTATTTTTTTTACTACGGCTAATCGTTGATCCGAAACACCATATTCCATAGTTTCTATCCAAGAATCTAGTTCACTTTGTTCTGGTGACACAGTAGTTGTATTTGTAGAATCTACTGTTTTTATATTAGTATTGGAAGATGTTTGACTAAATAATGTGAGATGTATTAATAATAAATTAAGTAATAAAAATAGTTTCATAAATTTCTCCCTTTTCGCAAATAGAATGCTATTTGGTATGTATCGGATTTTTTTTAAATATTATTATAAATTGTACGCTAAAATATGTAAATATTCAAATAATTATATTGTGTTTTTACAAACAATATTGTTGGCATGAATTTTGCTAATAATATTATATAATATAATGTTGATATAAATCAAATATATTATTATTATAAATATATGATAACAATAACAGGGAGGACATATGACTCAAGAGAATCATAACAAAGAAGAAATTCAAGAAGAAGATTTACAACAGGTAGCTTCTGATACTGTTGAAAATATAGAAGATATTGTTAAAGATGCTATAGAAGAAATGAATGATGATGCTGTTGCTATTCTAGAAAAAGAAAATCAATCATTGAAGGATTCTTATTTGCGTCTTTCTGCAGAAACAGATAATTATAGAAAAAGAATTCAACAAGAAAAAGAAAACTTTAAAAAAATAGCTTTGAAAGATGTTGTTGAAAAATTACTTCCTGTTGTTGACAATCTTGAGCGTAGTATTCAAGCATCTAGTAATTCTGATAATATTGAGTCCTTACGAGAGGGTATTAATATGGTATTAAATCAATTTGAGGGTGTTTTGAAAGATATAGGTTTAGAAACTATAGAAATATCTAAAGGTGATGAGTTTGATCCTCAATATTGTGAAGCTGTAATGATAGAAGAAAGAGATGATATTGCCCATTCTATGACAATAGTAGATGTATTTGAAGCTGGAAGAAGACTAAGTGGACAAGTAATTCGTACAGCCAAAGTTAAAGTTGCTAAAAAAAGTAACTAATAACTAATTTATTAAAAAATATAATATACCTTAAAAAAGGAGACGAAAATGTCAAAAATTATCGGAATTGACTTAGGTACAACAAATTCTGTTGTATCAGTAATTGAAAACGGTAAACCAGTTGTTATTGCAAACCAGGAAGGGTCAAGAACAATGCCTTCTATTGTTGCATTTACAGAAAAGGGGGATACCCTTGTTGGAGCTCCAGCTAAAAATCAAATGGTTACAAATCCTGAAAATACAATTTATTCTGCAAAACGCTTTATTGGTCATCGCTTTGATGAAGTATCAAACGAAAGAACTCCTTATGTAATAAAAAAAGGATCTAAAGATCATGTAGTATTTCAAACACGTATTGGAGATCAAACTCCAGAACAAATTGCTGCATTAGTACTTATCAAATTAAAAGAAGCTGCAGAAGCATATTTGGGAACAAAAGTAACAAAAGCTGTTATCACTGTCCCAGCTTATTTTAATGATTCACAGCGTCAAGCGACAAAAGATGCTGGAACTATTGCTGGATTAGAAGTAGAGCGTATTATCAATGAGCCTACAGCCGCCGCTTTAGCTTATGGCTTGGATAAAAATAATGAAGAATTAGTTGCAGTTTATGATTTTGGTGGCGGTACTTTTGATATTTCTATTTTAGAAATTGGAGATGGTGTTTTTGAAGTTAAATCGACAAACGGAGATACACATCTTGGCGGCGATGATTTGGATAATGCTATTATTGATCATATTATTAAATCTTATAAAAAAGAATCCGGAATTGATCTTTCTAAAGATGCCATGGCTATGCAAAGACTTAAAGAATCTGGTGAAAAAGCAAAAATTGAACTTTCTTCAAAAGCAGATACTCAAATCAATTTACCATTTATCACAGCAGATGCATCAGGGCCAAAACATTTAAATATGAATATGACTCGTGGAGAATTAGAAAATATTGTGCGTCCTATTGTTGAGCGTTCTTTAATTCCTTGTGAACAAGTATTGAAAGATGCTGGAGTTTCTAAATCAGATATCAAAGAAATTATTCTTGTTGGTGGACAAACTCGTATGCCTTTTATTGTAAATATGGTTAAAAACTTTTTTGGAAAAGAACCTTCTAAAGGTGTAAATCCAGATGAAGTTGTATCATTAGGTGCTGCGATTCAAGCGGGTGTACTTAATAAAGAAGTAAATGATATACTACTCTTAGATGTGACTCCTTTATCTTTAGGTATAGAAACATTAGGAGGAGTAAGCACATTCTTGATTTCTCGTAATACTACAATTCCTGCATCAAAATCACAAGTGTTTTCTACAGCTGCGGATAATCAAACAGCAGTAACAATACAAGTCTTACAAGGTGAAAGACCTATGGCTAGTGATAACAGAGTGTTAGCAAATTTCAACCTTGAGGGCATTCAACCAGCACCTCGTGGAATTCCTCAAATTGAAGTAACATTTGATATTGATGCAAATGGTATTCTTAATGTATCTGCAAAAGATTCTGGATCAGGAAAAGAACAAAAAATTACGATAGAATCTTCTGGAACACTAAGTGCTGAAGAAATTGCAAAAATGCATGCTGATGCAGAAACTAACGCAGAATCAGATAAAAAACTAAGAGAAACTATTGAACTTAAAAATCAAGCGAATGCAGTTCAATATGGAATTGAAAAATTATTAACTGATGATGGCGATAAAATTTCGGAAGCTGATAAAAAAGAACTTGAAGAAAAAAATGAAGACCTTAAAAAAGCTTTAGAAGGCGATGATCATCAAATTATTGAAAATGCAATGAAAGCTCTTGAACCAGTATCAACAAGAGTTTATCAACATCTTGCAGCTCAAAAACAACAAGAAGCAGCAACACCTGGTGATGAAAAAAAATCAGACGATGATGTAATTGATGCTGAAGTTGTAGATGACGAAAAATAGTTAATAAAACTTACTAGTATAATAGAGAAAGATAGGAGTAAGTTATGCTTACTCCTATCTTTCTAGAAATTATTTAAAGTTGACAATCGTATGATTTTATATCATAATAATTAATAATACAAAAAAGATAAGGCAGGTGCCTAATGGCAGATTATTATGGAATACTTGGAGTTACTAATACTGCAAGTCAAGATGAAATAAAAAAAGCTTTTCGTAAACAAGCTATGAAATATCACCCAGATAGAAATCAAGGTGACACAGGTGCTGAAGAAAAATTTAAAGAAGTTGGAAAAGCTTATGAAGCTCTTTCTGATCCTGAAAAACGAAAAATGTATGATCAATATGGTGAAGCAGCCTTTCAAAATGGTGGTAATGGCGCATCTGGCGGCTTTGGTGGAGGCTTTAGTAGTAGTGGAGGTTTTGGTGGAGGCTTTGAAGATATTTTTGAAAGCTTTTTTGGTGGCGGACAAAGTCATCGTCCCCAACAAGTACACGGTGCTGATATTCAAGCTGAAGTATCACTTCAATTAAAAGATGTTCTTCATAAACAAACTATAGAATTAAAAGTGCGTAGAGCAGAAGCTTGTGAAAAATGTTCTGGTACAGGATCTGCTTCTAAAAAATCTCCTACAACATGTTCTACATGTCATGGTACAGGTAGAGTACAAGTTAGTCAAGGGTTTTTTGCTATGACCCAAAATTGTCCAAAATGTCATGGATCAGGTAAAATGGTCACCGATCCTTGTCATACATGTCGTGGAGAAGGTACTAATCTTAAAACAGTTCCTATATCTGCAGTGATTCCTGCGGGAGTAGAAAATGGAATGAAGGTTCGTTTATCTCAAGAAGGTCATGCAGCCCCATTTAATGGTATTAGAGGAGATTTGTATATTTATATTCATATCAGAAATGATAGTCGTTTTATAAGGGAAAGAGATAATATTTATGCTAAATTACCATTATCTTTTACTAAAGCTGTACTTGGTGGTGAAATAGAAATAGAAACATTAGAAACTAAAAAAACAATTAAACTACCTGAAGGGGTACAACCTGGTCAACGTATTAAAATAGATGGTGATGGGCTACCTAATGTTAGATCTAATAAGCGTGGTAATTTGATTTTGGAAGCTCATATTGAAGTTCCTAAAAAAATTAGTAATACTGCCAAAGATTTACTCAAATCTTATGCTCAAGAAATGAAAGAAAAAATATAATAAATTATTAATATCTTTTAATTAAAAAAAACCTCATTGGTATAATACTAATGAGGTTTTTATTTTTTAGTGAACAAATCTTCTATTATAAACATTTAGAATAAGAGCAGCACTTATAATAGAAGTAATATAAAATGATCCACCATAACTAATAAAAGGTAAGGGAAGACCTGTAACAGGCGCAATTCCAATATTCATTCCAATATTAATTCCTATATGGGTCACAAATATAGCTAGTATACCACTAGCCATAAAAGCACCTTCTTGATCTTTTGAAGTAATAAGAGTTTTAATTATTAGTAAACAATAAGTGACATATAAAAAAATTACAAAAAAGCATCCTAAAAAACCAGACTCTTCAGCAATAATAGCAAAAATAAAGTCAGTATGTTTTTCTGGAAGAAAACCACGAAGATTTTGTGTTCCTTGAAAAATACCTTGTCCAGATAATCCACCAGCCCCAATAGCAATTTGAGATTGAATCGTATTGTATCCAGCTCCTAAGCGATCAAATTCAGGATTGATAAATACCAAAAGTCTATTCCATTGATATGGTTTTAAGATAAAACTTAATATTCCCATAGTGAAAAATGAAATACCTAATATAAGAGAAGCACTTGTAAATTTGTTTATCCATGGAATAGGTTGAATTAATTCAATGAAAAAAGTTATTCCTGCATAAATCAATAAAATAATTGCTATGGCAAAAAAAGTACTAGGTTTTAATAAAATATCTAATAAAGCTATATTTGATTGATTTGATAAATAATAAAATTGATAATATGTGTAACTAAGCATTAAGAAACAAATAATAATACCAATTATTATAATACTTAATAAAATATTAATATCTCGAAATCCAACAAAACTCATAATAATATAAATACTACAAAAAATAATAGCAGTACCTAAATCAGGTTGTAAAAGAACAAGAATTAGTGGAATAATAAGAATAAATATAGATTTGTAAAATGTTATAAATTCTTTTTCATCTTTTGGGATATTTTTTAAGAATTTAGCATAAAAAAGAATATAACAGATTTTCATAATTTCAGAACTTTGAATACCAAATCCCCATATTCCTAACCAACTCTGAGCACCTTTAATTTCTTTTCCTATTAATAATGTTAAAATTAATAAAAATATGCCTAAAATATAGTACAATAAAGATGTTTCAATAATATAATAATAATCTATTGATAAAATAAAGATACTTAATCCAATTCCTATTAATATCCATGCTAATTGTTTAATATACAAATTGGTGTTTTGATTATTATCTAGTTGTCCTGTACTAAGAATAAAGAGAACACCTATAAGAGAAAGTAGAAATGGAATTAAGATGAATAAAGAAGAATGACCTTTGAATATACCTTTCATAGTTATCCTCTTTTTTTAAAATTAGGATTTGGATTTTTTTCAGGATATAGTTCTTCAAAATAATAATTGAATAATTCAGCTACAACACGAACTGCATTTCCTGTACTTGATTTTTCAAGTAAGACTGTTATGACAATGGTATCCTCGGCATTTCCATCTGTATTGTAGGGACCATAAGCGGTAAATAGACCATTATCTTTAGCTTTACTACCTAAAGATCCAGTTTGAGCTGTTCCTGTTTTTCCAGCAATTGGAACTCGTATCATTTTATATGTATTCAACCAACGAGCAGTACCATTTTTTCCTATAATGACATTTCTCATTCCTTCTTGAATAATTTTTAAATTATCAGATGGAATATTTAGTGTTTTTATAGGAGTTGGTTTTTGTTGCCATATTATTTTTTTGTCTCTAATTCTTAATTGTTCCTTTAAAATATATGGTTTGTAAATAGTACCATTATTTGCAAAAATACTAGTCATCATATTAATTTCCAATGGAGATGTTAGTATATCACCTTGACCAATTGCTATATTTGCGGTATCACCATGAGACCACCGTCTTTTGTGTGTATTTCGAAACCATTTATCATCAGGTATAAATCCTGGTTTTTCATCAGGAAGGTCTATTTGATAAGGGCTTGTAAATCCAAAATCTCTAGCCATTTGAAAAATTGCTTGACGGCCTACACTTTGAGAATTATGATAATAATATACATTTGCAGAAACTTCAATAGCTTTTTTTGTATCAACTTTTCCATGATTTTTCCAATCTTTAAAAACACGATTACCAATAGCATAAGATCCAGTTGTTGTTAAAATTTGATTTGGATCAACACCATTTTTTAAAAAAGCAGCCGTTGAAATTAATTTGAATGTAGAAGCTGGAGGATATAAACCTTGTATTGCTCTATTAAGAAAAGGATAAGTTGGATCAAAAATTAGAGGAGAAAATTCAATTTTTGTCCTATCTGAGTTATAAAAAATAGATGGATCAATAGATGGAGTACTAATTAAAGTGAGTACTTCTCCTGTGTTAGCATGAGTAATAATAACAGCTCCTATAAAATTAGTCATTAAATCATAGGCTTTTTGCTGTAATCGAGCATCAATTGTTAATACAAGATGATCGCCTTGTATAGGATCTTGTATTATATCTTGTTGTAAAACTTGTCCTCGAGCATTAACAGATCTCATTATTATACCGGATTTTCCACGAATAAGAGAATCATATTGTTTTTCTATACCGCGTTTACCAATATGAGTACCTAGATAATATTCACCTTTTGATTTGTTTTGATTGTACTCTTCTTGATTTAGTAAACCTGTATAACCAATAATATGAAAACCAGACTTTCCAAAAGGATAGACACGATTAGGTTGATTACTCCAAAAAACGCCAGGAAACTCTTCAATTTTTTCTGCAAATTTATTTATAATACTTAGTGAAGTATTATTTTGAAGAACTATAGGAGTGTAAGGATCAATATATTTGGATTTAATAATAGTACAAATTAATTCAGGACTAGAATTGAGTATTTTAGCCATTTCTATTAATTGATTCATTCTTTGTACTGTATTTGTTTTTGGTAAATTAGCTTCAATAACAGTTAAGACTAAAGACTGTTGATTATAAGCAAGTTTAAGTTCTTTATTTCTATCATAAATAATACTTCTATATGATGAAATACGGAGATCTCTTGTTTGATTTTGTTCAGCTCTATTTTTGAAAGTAGAACCTTCCAATACTTGAAGATAAAATAAACGAATAGTAAAAATAATAAACAATGAAATGATTATAATGATAAGAGCAAGTAGACGAGAAGAATGGATATTTTTTATATCTTGCATACAAACCTTATTTTAATTGTACCAGTTGTGTATATAAATGCTTTAATAATTGAGCTCTGCAGGTATTTAATTCTTCAAAATTACTAATATGTGAGAATATAGATGAATAATTTTGGAGACGAAATAATTGTTCTAACCATAAATTTCTATCACGAATAGAATAGATAGATTTATCAAAAAAATCTACTAAAGTGATAATATAACTCATATCTGTGTAAGAAAGAGAATCTTGAGCTAATAATTGAGTAATCTGAGAGATAAGTAATTCAATATTTTCAGTATCTTCAAGAAGTTCTTTTTTTGCTAATAGTTCAGAAGATTGAATTATTTGAGTAAGTTGAGTCATATGATCTATATGATCTAATTCACTAATACCAAAAGATCCAATATTTTGTAATAAAAACAATCCTGAATTTGGATGAGTAGTATAGGGAGTTAACTTATAACCTGTTTCTTCACATGTTTTTATTAATGAAGGAATAGTTCCTTGAAGTTCTAAACCTGTTAAATTAAGTAACAATGATAAATACAATCCATTTCCAGCAAAATTAATATCAGATGTAGAAAAACCGAATTCAGGAGTATAGGCAAAATGTATATGAGAATCTAAAGATAACAATAAAGAGTTAATGTTTTTATATATTTCTTTGAGATGTTGTCCAAATTCAATGGAAAATATATAAAAATGATTATATTCATTTGGTAATAAAATCCATTTACCATCTTTTTTGGCAAAAAAAACATGACCATTTTCTAAAAAATGATTAGTAATATTTAAATCTGACATTAATTGAAATTTATGGACTGATTCTAGTTTTTTAATATCTGTAGAAACGATTTGATCTGTATATAAATCATGTAAAAGTGTTGAAATTTTATTTTCAATTAATCTTTTCTCTTCAGTTGACAATTTTTCAGGAAAATTAAGAGCATCTATATTTCTAATAACACAGACACGACTTGAAATGATAATGTTATTTTTTGAAGTAGATGTTTGAGCCCTTAAAAGGGGCAGAACAATTTTTTCCATATGTGTATATCTTTAGTAATGAATTTGGCTAGTTTTTAATTTAGTAATACGCTTATTGATTTTGGCAGCTTCTTCATAGTTTTCAGTTCTGAGAACTGAAAATAATTTTATTTTTAATTTTTGTAATTCAATATTTTTTAAATATTGTTGTTTATATCTTGTAGGAATTTGCCCACAATGTTTAATACTAAAATTAGAATCTTGAATTTGCTGAAGGATTAAATCTGAAAAATCATGATAACAAAAACTACAACCTGCTTTTTGATCTTTTTTAAAAGTTTCTTTTGTAGTGCCACATAACCTGCATTGATTCAATATTTGTGTGGTATTGTTATTATCTATCAAAGAGTCTTCTGGAGTTGCTTTACCAATATGACCCACAATATCAGATAATATATGACGCATTTGATTAATAGTATCTATAATTTCTTTATTTTCATCAGCTAGTTGCGTAGTACTATTAGTTGAAAATTTTTTCAAAGCACATTTAGGACATAAACCTTCTTCAATAATATTATTAGATTTATTATCAATAGTTCTAAAGAATAACATTACTGGTTGAATACCACATACATCACATTTTTGAGAAAAATGTTTTTTAGACATGTTTATCCTCCCTATTTTCAGTTATTATAAATTATATCTAAAAAATGTCTTTATGTCAAGTTTATAAAGAAAACACTCTATATTTAATAGAGTGTTTGAGTCAAGTTTATTATAAATAGTTTTTATACATAGTATATATTTTTCTAAAGAAATTCATTTTATTTAATAGACCAATTTTATGATAAGAATTATTAGTATCATTTTCTATAAAATCATTATATATATTTCGTTTTTGAGTATATTTTTTTTTAGAAAAAGTTATTTTATTTTTTAATCCCATATCGTATTATATTCCTAAATCATCTAAAAATTTAATATAAGTATAATAAAAATCTTTATGTGCTAGTTCTTCAATTTTTTCATCAGGTAAAAATTCTAATAAATTATCAATATCTTTCATAAGAGAACTCACATCATCTTTTGATAAGGTTGTTAAATAAGATGAAGATATTGGTATATTCTGATTTAATTGTTGAAGCATATCTAAAGATACAGCCATGTTATTAATAGATTGTAGTTCATTACTATATTGATAATCGTTGATAATAATATCGTCAATAGTGACTTCGTCTAGGATCTCAGTATTATCAATAGTATCGTTGATAATAATATCGTCAACAGTGACTTCGTCTAGG
>JAGUQW010000016.1 GCA_030154445.1 Spirochaetota bacterium
AAAAAACCACCTTATACAGGTGGTTTTTCATATCATATAAGTTATAAATTTTTATTTTTTTTATATATTCCAATATTCACATATCAAATAAATAAAAAAAATAAAAATCTGGTAGTACCTACTTTCCCCCCTAAAGAGTATCATCGGCGAATTAAGGCTTGACTTCTAGGTTCGGTATGGAACTAGGTATTTCCCTTAATCTATGACTACCAGAATTTATATTTTATATAATAAATAATAACACAAAAGGCTACGCCTAAGGTGAGAAAAGATAAGACTGTGGAGCTATTAGTAGCGCTCGGCTGAATACATTACTGCACTTACACCTACGCCCTATCAACCAGGTAGTCTTCCTGGACTCCAATGGGAGACCTCATCTCAGAGCTGGTTTCCCGCTTAGATGCTTTCAGCGGTTATCCGTTCCGAACATAGCTACTCAGCATTCTACCGTTGGCACGATAACTGATACACTAGCGGTTCGTTCATTCCGGTCCTCTCGTACTAGGAACAAATCTCTTCAAGTCTCCGAACGCCTGCAGCGGATAGGGACCGTACTGTCTCACGACGTACTGAACCCAGCTCGCGTACCGCTTTAATGGGCGAACAGACCAACCCTTGGGACCTTCTACAGCCCCAGGATGCGATGAGCCGACATCGAGGTAGCAAACCTTCTCGTCGATGTGAACTCTTGGAGAAGATTACTCTGTTATCCCCGGGGTACCTTTTATCCGTTGAGCGATGGCACTTCCACTCGCAACCACCGGATCACTAAGCCCGACTTTCGTCCCAGCTCGACTTGTCAGTCTCACTGTCAAGCTCCCTTATACCTTTACGCTTACATCTCGATTTCCGACCGAGATAAGGGAACCTTTGGGCGCCTCCGTTACTCTTTAGGAGGCGACCGCCCCAGTCAAACTGCCCACCAGACACTGTCCGCTTCAAACTTTAGAATGAATGCGTTAGAAACCCAATATAACAAGGGTGGTATCTCAAGGACGACTCCACTTAACTGGCGTTAAACTTCATAGTCTCCCACCTATCCTGCACATATTATACCGAGCATCAATGCCAAGCTACAGTAAAGGTCCACGGGGTCTTTCTGTCCTGCTGCAGGTAGTTGGCATCTTGACCAACCATGCAATTTCACCGAGCCCCAGGCCGAGACAGCGTTCAAATCGTTATACCATTCATGCGCGTCGGAACTTACCCGACAAGGAATTTCGCTACCTTAGGACCGTTATAGTTACGGCCGCCGTTTACTGGGGCTTCAATTCAAAGCTTCGCTTACGCTAACCTCTCCTCTTAACCTTCCAGCACTGGGCAGGCTTCAGACCATATACTTCCACTTGCGTGTTTGCATAGTCCTGTGTTTTAGGTAAACAGTCGCTTGAACCTCTTTACTGCGACCAGCTTTCACTGGCACTCCTTCTCCCGAAGTTACGGAGCAATTTTGCAGAGTTCCTTAGCCTGAGTTATCTCGTGCGCCTTAGGATATTCTCCCCACCCACCTGTGTCGGTTTGAGTACGGTCACCACTAGGTTAACTGTTTCGGGACTATTTCTTGGCAGAAAACTCCATAGACTTCCCCCCGCCTAAACGGGTCTCGCTCCATGCTCGGATTATACGAAACTTACATAACGACTCCTCACATCTTCGACGAACTATTCCAACAGTCCGCTCTATGCCATCCTCCACGTCATCCCAACAAACCTAGCACTGGCTTCTGAATTTCAACAGAATTCCCATCGCTTACGCCTTTCGGCTTGGACTTAGGGGCCGGCTAACCCAGGGTTGACTAGCATTGCCCTGGAAACCTTGGGTTTTCGGCGGACGGGTTTTTCACCCGTCTTTTCGTGTACTTATGCCCACATTCTCACTTGTATATACTCCACAATCCTTTCCAAGACTGCTTCGTCGCGTATACAACGCTTTCCTACCACTCTTTCGAGTCCACGACTTCGGTACTATGTTTAGTCCCATTCATTTGTGGCGCAGGGCATCTCGACCGGTGAGCTATTACGCACTCTTTAAATGATGGCTGCTTCTAAGCCAACATACCGGCTGTCCAAGACCCCCCACCTCCTTTACCACTTAACATAGTTTAGGGACCTTAATCGATGGTCTGGGTTGTTTCCCTTTCGTCCACGAAGCTTATCCCCCGTAGACTCACTCCCATCCTGACCACGCACGTATTCGGAGTTTGGTACGGTTTGGTAATACTAGGTACCCCTAGCCGTTCCAGTAGCTCTACCCCATGCGCTTATAGATAAGGCTGCACCTCAATGCATTTCGGAAAGAACCAGCTATCGCCGAGTTCGTTTGGCCTTTCACCCCTTACCACAAGTCTTCCGAACACTTTTCAACGTATACCGGTTCGAGCCTCCACTCCATGTTACTGGAGCTTCACTCTGCTCATGGTAAGCTCACTCGGCTTCGGGTCTATATATGACAACTATACGCCCTATTCAGACTCGCTTTCGCTTCGGCTTCCCAGCTGAACTGGTTAACCTCGCTGCCACACATAACTCGCGGGCTCATGCTTCAATAGGCACGCCGTCACCACCCTAAGATGGCTCCGACTGCTTGTAAGTCAGTAGTTTCAGGTTCTTTTCACTCCCCTATCAGGGGTTCTTTTCATCTTTCCCTCACGGTACTTGTTCACTATCGGTCACTAGATATATTTAGCCTTGGAGTGTGGTCACCCCAGATTCCCACAAAATTTCCCGGATTCCGTGGTACTCAGGATACGTTTAAGCTCTCGTCAATTTCGTGTACAGGACTATCACCCTCTTCGGTTCATCTTCCCAGATGATTCCACTACCAACTTAAGTCCCGTTATAACGTCCTACAACCCCTAAAAGTATACTCTTAGGTTTGGGCTTCTCCCCTTTCGCTCGCCGCTACTCAGGGAATCTCATTCGATTTCTCTTCCTCCAGCTACTAAGATGTTTCAATTCGCTGGGTGTGCTCTCACATCGTGAGTGACGAAACATTACTCTCGCCGGGTTCCCCCATTCGGATATCTACGGATCAAAGCCTCTTTGCAACTCCCCGTAGCTTTTCGCAGCTTTTCACGTCCTTCATCGCTATCTAGTGCCTAGACATCCCCTATCTGACCCTTACTCTCTTATCTTTTCTCACCTCAGTGTGCCTTTCTTAAACATAA
>JAGUQW010000017.1 GCA_030154445.1 Spirochaetota bacterium
AGCAAATACTATAGACAAGACAGACGCCGATCTTATTCAATTTGATATTCAATCTAATGTTGATTGGGGAAATTGGTTTACTCCACTATCAAAAAAACTAATCAAAGATCCCCAACAAATCAAAGATCTTTATTTTAATAATATTTCTTGCCCTACATTGTGGAGTAGAATTATTAAAAGAAATCTTTGTCTTAAAAGTATAGAATCTATTTCTCCAGATCTTCATATTAATATGGCGGAAGATTTTCTTCAATGTTCTCTTATCATGAATCTTGCTACTTCTTATATTGGTATTGATCATAAACTTTATTATTATCGTATAAATGATAGCTCTCTCGCTAATTCAGAATTTACAGCATTGAAGATTCAAGACAGTATAAATAACAAACATCAAGTATTAAATATTTTAGATAAAAAAATCGGACTTAAATACACTCAAAAAATTAAATATACTCTCGGTGGGCATGTTTTATCTACTATGAATACACTTATACATAAACCAACAGTCGAAACAGATATTTCCTATTTATTGTTGTTATTTATAGAAGTTTTTGGGGAAGAAATATATCTAATACATCTATTTAACTATGATATAAAAACTATTGGTTTGTTTTGGAAATATTTTCAAAGTACTCATTCCTCCCCTATTCCTATGAATAAAACTATAGGATTGTTCGATAACAATTTATATATAGGTGGTGGTCAAAAAGTCAGTTCTCTGTTAATAGCAGAATTTACTAAAAGAGGATATTCTATAGTTTTATTTACAGAAGAAAAACCTCACCCTAATGATTTTGATACTTCAACTATAAAAAAACGTATTGTATTAAATGGATCTCTTTTAGAGAAGATATCTCTTTTAAAGAGTAGTATTCAAAAATACAATCTAGACTTATTTATTACACAAGAATACATACACAAAGATCATTTAGAAATAATAGCTATTATAAAAACTTTAAATAAAAAAATTATTTATTGTATTCATAGTAATTTGTTGTTGACAGATTATTATAAAAATGAAATCTTCCTTATGAATATATATCAATTTTTAATATACGATGCTTTCATATGTCTATATCCTCAAAGTTTGTTATATTGGCGAAACTTAGGTTTTTCTAATGCTTATTACTTACCAAATCCTTTAGATATAGAATCCTATAAAAATATACCATCAACTCTTTCTCAAAACACAATTCTTTGGGTAGGTCGACTAGACATAAATAAAAATCCACTGGCTACACTTCATGCATTTCATAAAGCTTTACCTAATTTTCATGATTCTACCACAAAACTACTAATATTAGGAGATGGAGATCTGTATACTCTTTTACAGCAATATATAAAAGAACATGATTTACAAAAAAATGTTTTTTTATTGAGAAATCAAAATTCTCATTTATATTATTCAAATACATCTTTACATATTTCAACATCAAAAACAGAAGCTTTTCCTATGGTTATAGCTGAAGCAAAAAGTTATGGAATTCCTACTTTAATGTTTGAATTACCTTATATAGCTTTTCACAATACAAAAGGACTAATTTCTATTCCTCAAAATGATATAGTTGGTTTAGCAAAAAAAATGTGTGAATTATTAAATAATCCAACTTATTTAAAAGAATTAGGTAAACAGGCTTTAGAATCTTTAGAAGAATTTAATACAGACACAACTATGGATAAATGGGAATTGTTAATACAAGCAGTCTATAAAAATCAAACAAAAATCCCAGAATTAGAAATTATTATAAAAGAATCTGATACTGTAGAATTATTCAATATTATAAATAATATATTGTTTTTACAGGAAAAGAATAACACATTAACAATATCTGAACAGCAATTACTAAAAATATACCTTATATTTAAAAATATTATCAATAAACTATTACCTCACGGTAGTTTTTTACAAAAAATATGTACCAAATTAGCAAATATAATATTCAAAATATTAATAAAAAGTTATAGAATACTCAAGTATATCTATCATTCTATTAAAACTATTAAAAAAAATAAGGATAACTAACATGGATTCATTGAAAATATTACATAGAATTTATTTTGGATTCGATGGTAAAGTAGATTTATACCAAGAGTATTTAAAAAATTGGGAAGAACAACTTCCTGATTATAAAATTATACATTGGAATGCTGATAATCTTCCTATTACTATTTGTGAATATACTAGAGAATTATTCAAAGAGAAAGATCATGCTTTTTTAAGTGATTATTTTCGTTGGTGGGTTCTTCGTGAGTATGGTGGCATATATTTAGATGCTGATATTGAAATTATTAATGGAGAAAAATTTAATATATTGGTAGAAGAGCTAGAAAATAATTCCGAATATCATTCTTTTATTGGCATTGAAGATATCTCTGGATATACAGCTCATTCTGTGGCCTGTAAAAAAAACTCCCCCTTAACACAGTTTATGTGTTCTATCTATGAGAATATGGGACAGATATATCATTTAAGAAAAAGGAATAAGCTTTTAGCACCTCAATTAACTCTATTATATTTTTATGATCAGGACTCTAGGGAAAATTTTGAAATACCTTCAATTATATCTCCTATTATTATAAACAATATAATGATATACCCACAAGAATATTTTTCACCCCTCGGATATACAAATGAAGGTCCCATACTCCATAACATACATTTAGAAAATGTATGTTTATGTCATCACTTTAGTGGATCTTGGTTGATAAATACCCATAATATAAAACAAAACAAACAACTGCTATTTTCTGATTATTTAAAAATGAATAAAAAATTTTCTATTAAAAAAACTATACTTAGAAATATTAATCCTTCTTTTCAAAAGTCTTTTCTTTTTAAAATTTCTAGAATGTTTTATCGTATCTTGAAATTTATTTATCATGAAATAAAAAATATTTTAAAAAAATGATTGCAAAAAAAATCATTATAATATATAATATAGAACAATATTTAATATTCTTTTTGTATGGCTGCACAAAAGAATATTAAGAAAAACAAAAATTAAAACATTTCTTAGGAGAAAATTCATGCGAAAAAATGGACCTAAGGTAAGAATATCCCGTTATTTAGGGATTGCAATTACAAAAAAAGCTGCAAAAGTTATGGAAAAAAAGACTTATGGACCAGGTCAAGCTGGAGCAACTAAGAAATTTCGTGGTAAAATGTCTGTCTACAAAACACAATTATTAGAAAAACAAAAGGTTCGGGCTCAATATAATATATCAGAAAAACAAATGAGAGATAATTATAAAGAAGCTTCTCGTTTGGAAGGTAATACAGTTGAGCTTTTAGCGCAACTTCTTGAACGCCGTTTAGATGCTTTTGTATATCGTGCTGGATTTGCTCCTACTATCTATGCTGCTCGTCAAGCAGTAAATCATGGTCATTTCGAAGTTAATGGGAAAAAAGTTGATATCCCTTCTTATCGTTTACGATTAACAGATATTGTATCTATCAAAGATAAATCAAAAAACAAAGAAGTGTTTAATAATGCAGTAAATGACGGTTCTATTGTCATTCCAGCTTATATTGAAAGAGATACTATTAAAATTTCTGGGAAATTCGTTTATTTTCCAACTCGTGCAGAAGTACCAACTATTGGAGATATTCCTCTTATCATCGAATATTATTCAAGATAAGAATATTTATATTTATAAATAATAAAAAAAGGGAAGGCTTAGTCTTCCCTTTTTTCGCAATATTAAAGAGGTTTTATGAACAGTTTTGTTAATTTACATGTTCAATCTCACTATTCTATACTTCGCGCTACTTCTACAATTTCTGAACTTGTCAATAAAACCAAAGAGTTGCAACAGAGAACTATAGCTATTACTGATTACAACAATATGTTTGCTGTTCCTGAATTTTATAAAAAATGTAAAAATGAAAATATCAAACCTATTTTTGGGGTGAAAATAGATGTAATGAATCAATCTCGATTTTCACCTCAACGAAAAGACGATCCACCTATATCAAAGTATACATTAATATTATTAGCTAAAAATTTTGCTGGTTATCAAAATATATTGAAAATTGTTTCTTTTGGTTATGATGATGGAAGTTTTGGTAGATTTTGTGTAGACAAAACATTGTTAAAACGCTATTCATCTGATATTATTGTATTATCATCAGATCACACTGGTGAATTGTGGTATTATGCATCTACTAAAAATATAGAACAACTTCATCATACTTGTCAATTTTATCAAGAAACATTTGGTATAGAAAATTTCTATATAGAAATTCAAGATAGAGGAATTAGTGAAGATAAAATAGCAAATCAAGTGCTTATTGAATTTGCAAAAACAAATCAAATTCCTCTCGTTGCTACTAACCCTATTTTATATTTAAACGCTGAGGATAATATTCTTTTAGAAATAGCGTCTTGTATTCGTGAAAAAGATTTTTTATCAGATAATATAAAATCTCACGGTTGCGCTTATTTTAAATCAACAGAAGAAATAATAGAACAATTTAAAGAAATTCCAGAATCTATTAGTAATACTTTAAAAATTGCAGAATCTTGTAATGTAATATTTCCAAAAGTTCAAGATCAAAGTCCTCAATATCCTATTCCAAAAGATATGACAGCTGGAGAATTTTTACGAGAAAAAAGTTTTAAAGAATTAACTCAAAAATTTGATGGGAATCTTCCTCCTGAATATGCAAAACGATTAAATTGGGAATTAGATACTGTATGTAATATGGGATTTCCAAATTATTTTCTTGTCGTTAGTGATTTTGTTCAATATGCTAAAAAAAATGGTATTTTTGTTGGTCCTGGTCGAGGTTCTGCTGCAGGAGCATTGTTAAGTTATGCGATTGACATCACTAATGTTGATCCACTTAAATATGATCTTCTCTTTGAACGATTTCTTAATCCTGAGCGTGTATCTATGCCTGATATTGATATTGATTTCGAAGATGATAGACGCGATGAAGTTAAGCAATATTTACGAACACATTACGGTGCAGGAAAAACAGCAGATGTTATAACATTTGGATATAATAAAGCTAAAGCTGTACTCAAAGATGTTGGGCGAGTTTTAGAAATACCCCTTCCTCGTGTTAATCAAATCACAAACTTAGTAGATGCTAATGAAGATTTAAATAAACAAGCTGAAAAGATAACTGAAATTAAAAATATTTTAACAAATGGTTCTATTAAAGAAAAACAATGGATTGGCTACTCTATTAAACTAGCCAATCGTATACGAAATTTAGGAACACATGCTTCTGCATTGATTGTTGCAGAAAACACCCTAAATACAGTTATACCTTTAATCAAAGATCGTTCAAATACTATTACAACAGCATTTGAAGGTAAATATTTAGAAGAAAATGGTCTTTTGAAAATGGATATTTTGGGATTATCTAACTTATCTATTATTAGAGATTGTATTCATAGAATTTATGAAAATCATCAAATTTGGATAGATTTAAATAAAATTTCTCTTTCTGATGAAAAAGTATTTACTATGTTTACAGAAGGATATACTGCTGGAATTTTTCAATTTGAATCTGATGGTATGACAAATTATATAAAACAATTACAACCAAATTCTATAGAAGATTTAATTGCAATGAATGCTCTATATAGACCTGGTCCTATGGATAGTATTCCAAGTTTTATCGATAGAAAACATGGAAAAGAAGAAATTGATTGTTTTCATGAAAATCTTGAACCTATCTTAAAAACTACCTATGGAATTATTGTTTATCAAGAACAAGTAATGCAAATTGCACAAGTATTATCAGGATTTTCTTTAGGTGAAGCTGATATTGTTCGTCGTATCATGGCAAAGAAAAAACCAGATGAATTAGAAACTATTCGTCCAAAATGGATAAAAGGTGCTATTGATCAAGGATATGAAGAAAAATTAGCTGACACTTTATTTGAATTATTAATTCCTTTTTCTAATTATGCCTTTAATAAATCTCATGCAGCTGCATATTCTATTCTAGCATATCAAATTGCTTGGCTTAAAGTTCATTATCCAGCTGAATTTATGTGCTCTTTAATGAGTTCAAATATGGGTCGTCATGAAGATCTTGCAAATTATATTACAGAAACAAAAAAATTAGATATACCTATACTCATGCCTAATATCAATCAAAGCTTTTTTGATTTTAAAGTAGAAACTTTTGAAGAGGATATGCAAGAAAAAATAGGAATTCGTTATGGATTAGGGGCTATCAAAGGACTTGGAGAGCAAGCAAGTAAAGAAATCATTAAAGAACGCCATTGGGGTGGTAATTATTTATCTATAGAAGATTTTATTGAACGAACTACTGAAAACAATGAAATTCGTAAGGTAGTTACAGAAATATTAATCAAAGCAGGTGCTTTTGATTCATTATTTAATCAAGATCACCTTATGTTAAATAAAGCTATCTATCTTAATTCAGAAAATTTATCTATTCTTTATAATAAATTTGAAAAAAAAGAAAAAGACACTGCATTTAATTTATTTAGTACTGAAGAAATGCAAGCTAGTACTAAAACTATACAAATAACAAATATTACTCCGCTATCATTTGAAGAAGATTTTCAAAATGAAATCAAAGTATTTGGTTTTTATTTAACACAAAAATTATTTTCTGTTCTTATCAAAAAAATAGGAAATTTAAGTACTTACACAGAATCATTACAAGATATATTACCTTTAAATAGTAATATTTCATTAATGGGTTATGTCACAGATATTTATATACAAATAAATCCGCAAAATAAACATAAATCATGGGGAAAATTTGTATTAAATACTCAAAATGATAATATTAGCTTTTTTGTATTTGGTGATAAATTAAATTTTGTAGAAAATGTATTATCTGAAGGTTGTTTTGTTTTTCTCAAAGCATTTATTTCTGAACGTAAAAATCAACAGCGATCTTATGAAATTATTGATTTGTGTCTTCTTAAAGAAGACACAAAACCTTTATACAGTGAATTAAATATTGTTTTACAAGATAATATATCTAATCATGAAATAAATCCACTATTATTAAATTTAAAACAAATAGCTCAACAAGATTATCGTAATGACGCACATCATCGAATAAATTTTCATCTTTTAAATGGAACAAATATGTCTTCTTTATCTGCCAATACTATTTACAGAATACATTTTCCGTCTCCTCGTATTCAGGAATTGTTAAATAATCCTATTATATCAGCTTATTGGTTATCATAAATATACCCCTCTAATATTAGAGGGGTATATTTATGATAATTAATTATTCATTAATAAATCAACAATAATATTTGTCAATGTTTTACCAGCTTTATTAGCTTGTTCAATCACATCACTGTGAGCTAAAACTGCTCCTGGTAATCCTGCAGCTTTATTAGTTATCATAGAAAATCCTATAACTTTCATTCCATAGAATCGTGCCATTATTGTTTCCATTACAGTTGACATTCCAACTGTATCTCCGCCAATTTTTTGAAAATGCCGAACTTCTGTAGGTGTCTCATATTGAGGACCTAAGGTAGAAATATAAACACCTTTTTTAATATTATATTTCTGACGATAATTTTCATAAGTACTTGTATCATAAGCATTTTGCATATCTAAAAATCGATTGTTAGTCAAAACTCCTTCTAAGGGAGAGCAAAATTGTGTTTTAATATGATCTTCAATCATCATAATATCCCCTGGTACATATTCAGAATTTAATCCACCAGCAGCATTTGTAACAATCAAAGAATTAGCACCAAGTTCAGCCATTACAGCTACAGAAAATGCAGCTTGAAAGGCTGAATACCCTTCATACATATGCATACGACCTTTTAATAAAGCTACTTTCTTACCATTAGACAATATCACATAATAAATACAACTGTCATGACCTTGAACACTTGAAACATGCATTCCTGGAATATCATCGTAAGAAATAACAAGAGGATTTTCAAAATGATCAGCTATATGAGAAAGTCCTGATCCTAGTATAACTACTTCATCAACTTGATTTATACCTTTAGATCGTAAAATATGTACGGCTTCCATAATAATTTTTTTATTATATAACATTACAAACCTCTATAAATTAGCCATGGTTTCTTCATCAAGATCTGCATTAGTAAAAACTCCTGAAACATCATCACTATCTTCTAAGGCATCAAACAATTTCAAAAAAGAAATTGTTTTTTGAGCATCAAGAGCCACTTTATTTTGTGGTATTTTTGCAATTTCTGAGCTAGTAGCTATATATCCTGCTTGTTTTAAAGCATCCGAAACAGCGCCATATTCTTCAAAAAGAGTATAAACTTCAACAATATTATCATAAACATTTATATCATCAGCATTTGCATTCATAGCTACTTCTATTAAAGCATCAGTATTTTCTGTTTCAAAAACCATAACACCTTTAGTATCAAACATCCAAGCAACACAACCTAACTCACCTAAATTACCATTAAATTTAGAAAATATTTTTCTAACATCTATTGACGCTCTATTTTTATTATCTGTAGTAACATCAATAATAATAGCTGCGCCACCAGGTCCATAGCCTTCATAAGAAAGTGTTTCATAAGTAACGCCTTCTAATTCTCCAGTACCTCGTTTTATTGCTCTTTCTATATTTTCTTTTGGCATATTTGCTGCTCTAGCTTTATCAATAGTAGCACGAAGACGAACATTCATACCTGGATCTCCACCTCCATCACGAGCTGCAATAATAAGATCTTTTGCTATTTTAGAAAATAAATTTCCTCTTTTGGCATCTTGAGCACCTTTTCTATGCTTAATATTAGCCCATTTACTATGTCCTGCCATAAGAACCTCTTTTTTTATTTTTTTTGAGTTATAAGTTTAACAATAAAGGTGACCTTTCGATCACCTTTATGAATTTATTTATATATTAATGTAATATAATTATTCTTCTGTTACCACTGGCTCTTCAGCAGTAACTTCTTCTGTTACCACTGGTTCTTCAGCAACAACATCTTCTGTTACCATTGGCTCTTCAGCAACAACTTCTTCTGTTACCATTGGCTCTTCAGTAACAGTTTCTTCTTCTTCTTTTGTTGGATCATACTCAGATGAACGGATTGTACCAATATATATAGCATCTCCAGTAGGTGCTAACATATCAACTACCACTTTATATTCTACAGCGACACTTTCATTACCAACAACATCAGTTGCCTTTGCATGAATAGTGTATTCACCAGATTGTTTCAAATAAATACCAATATTATCATTATATTCTACAAACTCACCATCATTAATTGCATAAAACATTTTAGCTACTTTTGTATCTATATCAAATGCTTCCACAGTAATTTTATCTTTAGAAGAAATATAACGTATACCATCCACTTCAATAGCTTTTGCAAATACACTTACAGTTGGAGCAGCACCATCAACAACAAGAACTCGTGATTTCATAAGAGAAACATTACTAACCATATCTGTTGCTTGATAAGAAAAACGAAAAGCACCCGTATTAGTATAACCTAATGAAGCAAAGGTGGTGTTTGTATTAAAACGAATCATATCTTGGGAATTTGTTGAATATTCAACAAATCCAACTCCTGTCAAATCATCATAAGTAGTAAACGAAAACTCTGTGTTTGGTCCAATATATTCGATTCCTGCAGTTCTATAAGATATTGGTGATAAAACTAAATCTACTATTCTTGGAGCAGTTGCATCTAGAGTGAGAGAAAAAGTTTTTGAATAAGAAATATTTCCAACTCTATCAACAAATTGATAATTCAAAGTATGTTCCCCTTCCTCTGAAAAAGAAATTGGATGTTTATAAAGAGAATACTCACTGCCGTCAACAGATACTAAAACACTTTGTAAGCCTGATTGCTCATCTACACCGTTTACTTCAAAACGAGCCATAGGAGATGCAAACAAAGTATCTCCATTAGTAATAGTATATCCAACCGTATCTACATATAAAGAAGGTGTACTATTTGTAGATTCTGTAGAATTAACATATTCCTCTGTCATATTATTTGTTGTCATTTCATCAGTCATTGATGTATCTGTAGTAACAAAATCATTAGTTATTGATGTATCAGCAGAAGATATATCTTCTCCAACCTCTGGTATAACACTTTCTTGTGCATTTATTATTGTTGTCACTAGTAGTGATGCAACTAACAATCTCTTTATCATTAGGATTCCCCTTTAATAGCTATACCTTCGTTCTGAATATAGCTCTATATATTTTTTATGGATTTAATTGTTTTGTTAATACTTCTGTTTCTTCATTTTCTAAAATAAATTTTGGATCTAACACTGTATAAATTTCATTATTGATTTGTAAGATTCCACAAATCATTCGATCATTGGTGAACTTCCCTATTCCTTCAGCATTTTGAATTTGGCTTTCTTCAGCAACAAGAATTTTATCAAGAGCATCAACAAGCAAACCTATAGTAATAGTTTCAACTTTAATAATAATTGATTTTAACGGGCCTGCTTGATTAGTGTGTTTTTTTATACAATCACTTTCTCGCATAGTATCTATAGTTTCTAATTTTTTATCAATGGACAAAAGAGGAACTATTTTTCCTCTCAAATTTATCACCCCTTCAACAAACGAAGGGAAATTAGGCATTACTGTAATTGTAATTTCTCGTATAACTTCCTGTACTTCCATAATATCAATACAATAATAAGATTCGCCTACCTTAAATGCAACAAATTGTTTTTCCATAGGAAATCCCCTATATGTAATAAAACAGATATATAATATTATATATCTGTTTTTAAAAAAATGCAAGTAGTGTGTCTGTTTTTAAGATGTTGTTTCACCATATATTACTCATAAAAATTTAAAATAATAATATCTCGGCGACCTATATTATTATTTTCATTAATTAAATAAAAACTCCAATCCAAATTTTTTAAAGACATTAATAATTGATTTTGTAATAATAAATCTATGGTATTGAAATTTTTTATAAAGGATGGATTTTGTAAAATCATTTGTCCACCAATTGATCTATTATTAATAAATCTTCTGAAAGATAGTGGTAATGTATTCAGAAATCCTGATTTTGCTTGATAAACATTTTCAACTAAACGATATAAACTTGCTTCATCAGACGATACAATCAAATGATCTTCAATAATTCCAACCCATAAAGTCATATCATTTAATTTCCATCCATAAAATTGTTGTGTAAATATATTTTTATAGATTATGGTAGCACCTTTAAATTTTGCAATACGAACTATATCTTTCAGATTTTCTAATAAAATTTTCTTATTATAGATTTCAGCGCTTAGTGAGAAATTCAGTTGTTTATTTTTAATATCAAAAGATCTTATAATATAAGAAAATCTTCCTTTCAAATAAGGTAAGATTTGTGTTTGAATATCAATATTATTATTTTTCAAATTATTAATAATTGATTTTATTGATAAATAATCAGCTTTATCGATCTCTTGTAACATTTGTAAAAAACTTTTAAGATCTATATAAGTTTGACCAACTATTCCTGGAGTTCCCGATTCAAAATCTAATAAAGTCATTTTTTGAACAGTTTTGACTTTAGTACTATTTACTAATTCTTGATTAATTTTAGGATCATCGTAAAAAGAAAATAAATCAAATGTTAACTTATTTTTATTAAAATAAAAAGTTCCAACAACTTTGTTTCCCATTTTTACAAAGGATGATGGATTGGGAATTTTATCTTTCAAATAATCAGAATCTATCCATAATAAATTTTGATTCCAATCTAATTTAAGATTTTTCGCTATTTTTTTGTATTCTTCTAATTTTTGTAAGCCTTGAAATTCATAATAGTCTAAAATTTCCTCTGTTCCTGAAAAAATAACATAATTATTTTCAATTCTATAAGGAATAGGAGTAGGTAAGTTATCCAGCATTGTTGTTAATAAAATTTTATTTTTTATTGTAAATACAGCATATCCAACATCTTTTTTAAGATGTACATAAGCAAAACCTTTATCGTAATCTATACCTAAAGATTCTGCTCCTTTTTTTTCAAAAATATTTACAACCATTTTTTCTTCTATTTGAAATTTAAATCTAGACAGAACATTAACATATTCTGCACTATTAACTTTATTTAAAATTAAACGCCAAGTATCAGTAGCTTCCTTAATATTAGGAAAATAAATAACTAAAGAACCATCCAAAATATATGGAGCTATTCCTGTATTTGGAAATATTGATGTTATGCAAACAAATACAAATAACACTACTAAAGAATTCTTTTTTAACAAAGGAAACCGCCCTCTACTTTTTTAATACGAAATAATACTATCATATATATCGGATATCACATTGTTTTTATTAAATATTATCATATTTATCTATATATCTTTTTATTGCAAAATTTACTATTAAATCGTATCATTTAAGTATATTTATTATGAGGAGATTTAATTTTGAAAACAGCAACACCAACTCAACGATTATTTTATTTATTAAAAGATTACAAAGGCTTAATTTTTATTTCTTGTTTTGCTGCTATTTTATTTGTTATGGGTCGTACTGGCGTGTCTTTATTTATTGGAGAATTTATTAATGAAGTTTTTATTTCTCAAAACCAATCAGCAGTCAATATAAAACAAATATTAATACTATTTGGATTTGGATTTTTATGGTCAAGTGCTCAATATATAATGTATCTATTTTCAGGCAAATTAGCAATTCGGATTTCTTATCAACTTCGAGAAAAAATCTATAATAAAATAATTAAACTTCCCATGTCTTACTATCATCAAAACTCTAGCTCTAATCTTCTATCCATTACTTCAAATGATATTACTTTAGTAGAAAGTTTTTTGATGACTATTATGGTACAGTTACTTGCCCAACCACTTACAGTTATTGTAATTGTATCAACTATGTTTACTATTAATTGGAAATTATCATTATATTTTTTAATATTAGGTCCTATTATTGGATTATTATTAGGGCTTATTGGTGCTAAAATTCAAAAAATCGGGTCTACAATGCAAGAAAATGTTGCTCAAATGACTAATACATTTTCTGAAACCATGAGACAGATTCAAATCATTAAAGGATTCCATATTGAACAAGGTAAAATTGACAACTTTAAAGAAAAAAATGATATTCAATTATCTTTATCTGATCAAGAAATCAAAATGCGTTTATTTGCTCTTCCTATGTCTGATTTCTTAGGAATTACAGCTATTATTCTGATTTTATCTTTGGGGGCTATTGGTATACAGATGGGGGTTGCAACCGCAGGTGATGTTACCAAATTTGTTGCCATGGCTATTATTTTGTCAGAACCCATTTCTTCTTCTAATCAATTAATATTAGTTCTAAAAAAATTAGGGCCTTCTGCTAAAAGAATTTTTGATATCATAGACACAGAAGAAGAGTGTGATACAAATACTCAATACTTTGATCATATTCAAGGTAATATTACCTTCAATGATGTATCTTTTTCTTATAACAAAAATCAAGTCATTTTGAAAAACATTTCTTTAGAAATCAAAGCTAAAGAAACAGTTGCATTAGTTGGTTATAGCGGCTCTGGAAAAAGTTCTTTAATATCTCTTATTCCCAAATTTTATACTCCAGATACAGGAGTAGTACTACTAGATAATCAAAACATTCTAGAGTACAATCTAGCTTCTATTAGACAAAATATTTCTATCGTTTCTCAAGATACAAACCTATTTAGCGATACAATTTATAATAATATAAAATTATCAAAACCTCAAGCTACTATGAATGAAATTATCGCTGCAGCAAAAATTGCTAATGCTCATGAATTTATTACTCGACATACAGATGGATACCATAGATATGTTGGTGATCAAGGAAACAACCTTTCTATGGGTGAACGACAACGAATTATCTTGGCGAGAGCAATTTTACGACACCCTGCTATTCTTATTTTAGATGAACCGACAAACTCTTTAGATGCTGATTCAGAATTAAAAATCACAAAAGCTTTAGAAAACATCTATGGTCAACAAACTACTATTATTATTGCCCATAAGTTATCGACTATTGAAAATGCTGATAAAATAATTGTAATGAAAGAAGGTAAAATCCTTGAAACAGGTTCTCATAATGAATTAATCACCACAGATAGTTATTATAACAAATTATATCATACTCAAAATTTGTAATACTCAAACATAGGAGACAAAAATGAAAATACATAATATTATAATTAAACATCGTATTAGAAAAGATCTTGGCGATCTATCATCATTAAAACAAAGTATAGAAAAATATGGGCTTTTACATCCTATTATTATCAATAAAAAAAATGAACTTATTTCTGGAGAAAGAAGACTTACAGCGGTAAAAGAACTAGGTTGGGAAGATATTGATGTTATTACGAAAGATTTATCTTATAAAGAAGCATTAAATGTCGAAATATTAGAAAATACTACAAGAAAAAATTTTGATGAACTCGAATTAATAGAAGGGCTCAAAAAACATCAAAAATACTATAGTAAAAATATATTTGTTATAATATCTATATTTTTTCAGCAATTATTAAAAAAAATGTTTTCTAGACGTTCTTAAATAAAAGGGGGATATATGAAATATCATATATTATTATATACTTTTCTTCTTACTACTACTTGTCTTTTTTCTTTCGATACTCTAGATACTTTATCAATTAAAGGTTATGTAAAATTTTTTAATACTAATATTAGTGGAAATTTTATCTATACTATTAAAAATAATGAAGAAACACCCCAAAATAGTTGGACATTTCTTATTAATCCTTCTATTAATATCTCTTCTATAAGCCAAAATAATATTCAAGCAAAAGTTGTTATCAAACAAGGAATAAACTATCGTATTCTAACAGTTACGCTTCCTCAAGCAGTTCTAGCAAAAGAACGAACATCTATTGTCATTAATTTTTCTATTACTGAACAAAATAATAACTCTCGCATACTTGTTAAATCTGATTTTGTATTTCTTGATGCACGACAGTTTTGGTTTCCATATCCTATAAAAGATCATCAAGTTGATTTTGAGATTACAATTATTACCCCCACAAATCTCACAAGTATTATGGGTGGGAAACTAAATCAAGATACGATTATTGTTGACAAAAAATTAAGTGTTTGGAAAAATGAATTAAAAAATCTATCTCCAAGTGCTAGTTTAATTATTCTTGAGACTCCTAAACAAACAAAAAATTCTATATATTTATATAGCTCTAATACCAATTTGTTCTCTATCATCAATAAACAATTTTCTCCTTTTTGGGATCAATTGAAAAAAAAACATAAATTTTTTCCTCTTAGTGAAATTCATATTATTCCTTTAGAAATTGTGATCCCAAATTATTTATCTAATAATGTAGATGGAGAATTTTTAGGTAATATATTCTTATTAAATACAAATATCATCGATCTTATTGATAGTAATACTAGTAATAATAAAGAATTATGGACAACCCCATCAGAACAACTTGTAGAAATATTAATTCATGAATTATACCATAGTTTTTTTCCAGGTATTCTTCAATATCAGAAAGAAAATTCTTTATTCACAGAAAGCTTAGTTCAATACTTCACTTGGGATTTAATTAATTCCGTTTCTCCTAAATGGGGTAATCAAATTAGTCAAAGAACTAGATACTATATACAAAATATTTATAGAAAAAAACAATTCAACTATTTATGGGAATTTCTTCAACACAGCACTTTATTATTTGGATTTACACATAAGAATAAATTAGATGGCATCACATTAGCAGATACTTTAGTTGAAAAATATCAATTTATAGGATATACAGAACAAGATATTTATGAAACAATCCAACAACATAAAATAAAACAAGATCTCCTCAAATTAACAAATGAACAAATAGTATATAATTATACAAATAAAACATCTAACAATCCACTGCTATCTATACCAAAAAAATTATTTAATAGTTCTATTAAAGTTATTAAAACAAATTTCAACCTATGTATAACAAATAAACAAAATTTTAATAAACAAAAAATTGTTAAAATTTCTGTAAATTCAAGCTTTTTATCTATTCAACACAATTACCCTTTCACATGGTTTGGTCAATTAAAATGGATAGAAAATAATATTACTAATACTATAGATCTTCAAATTCCTAAAAAAACTATTTGGGAAACCAATCTTATAGGAGATATCAATTACATTCAAACAATATCACCATTAGATATCATCGAAAATCAATTATATGACAATATTATTTCAAATGATGATATTGGTAAAAAAATTGTTTATATCTTGAATAATTCAAAAAAAATAAAAGATTTAAATATATCTATATCTCCACAAATAGAAAATAAATTAGTATTTTTAATAAAAGACAATAAAAAATTGCAATGGGATTCTAGCTTTTATGATAATAATAAAATCAGTATTAATGCTTTTATTATTGATAAAAACCATAAACAAGCTTTTATAACAATACCTATAAATATAATTGATAATGTATATATAATTGATACTATTATTGATAAATAAATTTACCAATAATAAATACCCCCCTAATATTAGGGGGGTATTTATTATTGGTAAATTTATTTATTTATGTAAAATTATTCTGCAACTTCTGTATTAGGAGCTTCAGCAACAGCAGTAGCCGATTTTAGTTTTTGAATTTTTCTTTTTAAAAGTAACTCTTCTGCCAATACTCTTGACATAACAAGTTTTGTTTGAATTGCTTTCTCAGAAAGAATTTGCCAAATAGCTTCATCATTGATATCTTGATCTTCACGAACAATAGCATAATCAAAATTGATTGTAACATCTTTTACATATCCAATAAAATTAGGATCACTAACTCCACTAGGTTTATAAAATGCTAATGCATCAAAACGAATATATGGAAAAAAGAATGGATACAAAGGATTAGTTGTGGCTTTCCAATCATTAGGATCATCTAGATATTCTGTATTATTCCAAGAAACTTGTCTCCAACCTTCATGTAAGATAGAACCGAATCCAAATTCTGTTAATTTATCTTGTTCATTAACAACTCTAACACCATATTTGTAATTATAATTAAGTCCATAAACCCATGAACGAACACTTTTAATTTGCCCAACATTTGCAATCATACCAATTGCTAAACCAGCATCTTCATTGTTTTCATTATAAGAAACAAATTGTCCATTGATATAGGTATGAAAAAAGTTGTAAGGCATTTTAATTAAAGTCCAAAAAGGATTGTCCCATTTATTGAATTGAACACGAACACCTAGTACATTACCATACTGTTTACTCGGTGAGTTTTTAATAAGAGAATTCTTATTATTTATTTTGGAATCAGCAGAAGGATTTAATACTACTTTCCAATTTTCTAAATTCCAATCATTTGCTTCAAAAGCAAATTCTGGCCAACCAAAATTACGTATGTCTAATTCTGGATTTTCAGCAACAAATTGCTCGTAGATTTCTTGATCTTTATCAATAACCTGTCCAATATTTTCATTGTAGGTTGTGAAGTCAATCAAGAGACGCTCCACAGCACTAAGTGGTGTTACTACACCAAGTATTAACATAAAAGATGCTATTACTATTCCATGTCTCATAGGTCCTCTCCTTAGGAAATTTAAACTTTATTTTCACTTTATTTTTTAAAAGTTAATAAAACTACTATTATAAGTGTGCTATTTTTTTCATTTATTGTCAAGTAAATATTTTACCTTTTTCTACTAATATTTTGTCGGAAACTACCGATATAAAAGTTTAATATTTTTACATTTTTTTTAATTTATTTGATTCAATTCTATTCCATCACCTAAAATATTATCTTGTAATTCTATAGCTAATTTAGAACCTTCTACTAAAAAATAAACTTTATCTATAGAAAAATTATGTTTCAATGATTTTAATAAAATTTTTATCTCTCTATCAGAATCTTTTTGTTCTAATGCTCTATAAAAATAAGAATTCCAATTTAATATTAATATTTTTTTGTTTTTATCATGACTAACAGAAATTAATCTTGTTTCATATGTGAAGGGTATTTTAGCTTTATAATTTTGTGATCCTGTTAAATAAGCTCTTAAAAATGATTGTATATCACTTTCTAAACCAATAGTATATACAAATATTTTCTCTGAAAAGACAATCCCTTTGTCTTTTTCTATATAATATACATTAGCAATTCCAGAAAAATATTTTACTAATGAAAAAATAGTGATAAATAAAAATACAAAACAACATATAAGAATAATTTTTATATACTGTTTTATAAAGTCTAGTAATATTTTTTGATATTTATTTATATATGCTTTTATATATTCATTATTTATCATTTCGCAAATCCTTCTGTTTTGTTATAATCTTTTATATAACGAGATACTCCTGAAAAAATACCTATAGCTAATTTGTTCTGGTATTGTTCATCTTGAAGTGCTTTTGATTCTGATAAATTAGACATAAAACCAACTTCTACTAAAATAGAAGGAACAGTATTATATTTTAATACAAAAAAATTAGCTCGCTTTAATCCCCTTCCATACACTTTACTATACTTTAAAGTGTCATCATAGACATATTTAGCCAACCATTCGGATTGTGTTCTAGTACTATCTCTTATTAAATCTGCTAATATAGAATACACATTGTCTGTATTCATAATATCTTCAGGAGTAAATCCAGCATTTTCAATTCTTTCTGTTATAAGAGCAGCTGGATCACTAGCACGATCTGACAAGGTATAGATTTCCAAACCTGCAACACTGAGACGAGGTGCTGTATTAGCATGTATACTAATAAATAAAATATTTTTACGAGCAGACCATCTTGCTGTTTTAGATACTCTATCTGCTAAGGATACAAAAGTATCATTTTTTCTTGTAACATATATTTCTATCTTTCTATTTTTTTTTCTAAATAGAGCATGTAATTTTTTAACAAGCGTTAATGCCAATCTTTTTTCTTCAATTCCGTTTCTAACTGCACCAGAATCTTTACCACCATGTCCAGCATCCAAGACAATAGCATCAATTGGTACAAATTTATGAGTTGGACTTATAAAATTATCCGTATTATCAAACTTATCATCGGTTATCTCTGCTTTTTCTTGTCTGATCTTTTTATTTCGTTGTTCTTTTAATTCAACAAAATCTAAGGCTTGTTGTCTTCTTTTTTCTGATTCTAGGTCATCTGACACACTTGTAGAAATTTTAACTCTTTCAGCTTGTTTTTGCTGAGATAAGTCTTTATTCAAAACATTAGTTTCTAGATATTTTTTTGGGTCTATAAAACTCTCTTTTCCCTCAGTAGAGTAAACAAAACAAGGTGATAATAGGATTATAACAAGAAAAAACAAAACATCCTTTTTATCCATGAGTGATATCCTTTAATCTATTATTCTTGAAATCGATGTATGTGGCTTATTAATTATTTTAATGTTTTTCATTTTTTTTTCATTAAATTTTTGTTTTTTAACATTATCATATTGTCTAGATAATAGTGCCAATCCATAAGTAACTAAATTTTCTACGATATAATGTTGCATTCGTATATGAAAACTAACTCCAAATGACCTTCCTCCAGTTAATACAATTTTACTAAGAGAATTTAGTGAGGCTTCTTCTATTTGTTTTTTTGACATTTCTTCAATTATCAACGCTTGTGCCAAAAACAAACCTGTATACAGAGAGTCTGCTGTATTCGTATTTAAGATTTTATCCGAAGGTGTTAAGTCTGATAATAAAGGCAAAGAAGTTGCTCTATCAAGCAATCCTTGATAAGAAACATCTATTCCAGGAAGCACAGATCCACTAAAAAAAACTCCATTACTAGTCACAAGATCAATAGTTGTAGCTGTTCCCAAACATACCACAGTTACATTATCTTTGAAAAGTTTATGAGTTGCATAAGCTGCCAACAAACGGTCTGTTCCTATCATGCCTGTTACAAATCCTCTATCAATAGGAATAGAATTTTCTAGTATTATAGGAGTGTTTATGGGTAAGATAAATAAATCTTCATTAAATTTTCTATTAGTATCAAACGATTCGAAAGAATCATAACCCAAATAAACTCTTAATGCTAAAAAAGCTTTCCAACTAACACAAGAAATCTTTAAATCTGCAATAAAAAATAAAGAATTAAGTTGGTGCATCTCATCAAAAAAAAACTTCCATCTATCCGGCTCAAAAAGTTCTGGGGTACTCCAACTCTTGTAAGCAATCATGTTTAGATCTTCATCAATTAGTACAGCTTTGGTTCTTGTGTTTCCAACATCTATAGCAAAAGTCATTTTATTTTAACTTTTCTTTCAAAATAGTATTAGATAGTTCTGGATTTGCTTGTCCATTTGTTGCTTTCATTAATTGACCCACAAAAAAACCAAATAATTTATCTTTACCAGATTTGAATTGTTCTACTTGTCCAGGATTATCTGCTAAAATTTTATCAATAATAGCCTCTAATTCACCAGCATTACTTACTTGCTTGAGTCCTTTTTCTTCAACTAATATTATTGGAGATTTACTTGTTAAGACCATATCATCAAAAATATCTTTAGCAATCTTACCGCTAATAGTACCATCTTTGACAAGAGATAATAATTCTCCTGTATGTTGTGGGCTCACTTTTTTAGCAAATTCTGTTGCAGTTAATTTGTGTTCATTCATACGACTCATTACTTCTGTTAAAACCCAATTCAATACTTTCTTGACATCTTGAGTAGTATGTTCTAATATTGCTTCAAAATATATTGCCACCTCTTGATCGTCTGTTAATACAATACAATCTTTTAGAGGAAGAGATAAAGTAGTATGGTAACGCATTCTCTTAGCATAAGGATGCTCTGGAAGTTGTAATTCTAATTCTTTTATAAGATCTTCAGTGATTCTTACAGGAGGAAGGTCAGGATCTGGAAAATATCTATAATCTGCTGCTTCACTTTTAGATCTCATGCCTATAGTAATATTTTTGTTAGCATCAAATAATCTTGTTTCTTGCTCGACTGTTCCACCAGATTCTACCAGTGCGATTTGTCTTTCAATTTCATAATCAATAGCTTTACGAACACCATTAAAAGAATTTAAATTTTTCACTTCTACTCTAGTGCCTAAAGGTGCTCCAACTTTTCTTATAGAAATATTAGCATCACAGCGTAAAGATCCTTCTTCCAAGTTTACATCACTAACATTAATATATCTCATCATCGTACGCAATTCTCTAAGATAATAATAAGCTTCTTCAGATGTTCTCATATCAGGCTCAGAAACAATTTCAAGTAATGGAGTTCCCGCTCTATTCAAATCAACTCTACTAAAATCTTCATGCTCACTATGTGTTAATTTGCCTGCATCTTCTTCCAAATGCATATGATGTACTCGAATATCTTTTTGTGTTCCATCACCTAAATGAATAGACACCATGCCACCTGTTACAATAGGAAAATCGTTTTGAGTTATTTGATAACCTTTTGGAAGATCAGGATAAAAATAATTTTTTCTATCAAATTGAGAAAATAAATTCACTTTTGAATGTAATGTCAATCCCGCAAGAATAGCTTTATGAAGTGCCATTTTGTTCAATACTGGTAATGTGCCTGGATGTCCCAAACAAATAGGGCAAACAGCTATATTCGGTTGTTCTCCAAAAGTTAAGGGGCAAGAACAAAATATTTTTGTATTGGTATTTAATTGAACATGGACTTCCAATCCAATTACTGATTCATAGCTCACTAAAGTCTCCTTATACACATAGTCAATAAGATATTATAACACAAAAATTTAAAATAGTAAAGATTTCTAAACAGATTGCTAAGTAATGAGAACCTATAAAAATAAGGATATTTACATTTTTTTGATACGAATCTACAACTAATAAATCTGAAGACAGATCCTATAATAAGTTGTTTTTCAAAATTAAAAGGCAAATCCTAATGTCAAAGCATGAGCAGAACTCCATAAAACTTGATCAGAAAGAAATTCTGTAAATATATGATGATCTATCCCAAATTGCAACGCAAAAATAGGATTCAAATGAAATCGAAAACGCATAGTACTTACTGTAGAAAGCCCTAATCTCTCTGCTGTAATTATCCCTATTCCAAACGCTAAATAATTCCAAGCAATAGACCAGCCTTTTGAAGTAACAGGATCTCTCTTATCATATAGAATTACTCCTGCACCTGTAGACAAAGTCCACAACCAATCTCCTGTATGAATAGTAGTAATAGAGTTGTACCAATAGTGTTTTTTACCCAGCATAAATTCCATAGATGAGACACAAGAAAATCGTGTATTAAAAATATCGACACCAGCTCCTGTAGTTAATGATAACCACGGATATTTTATGACTTTGGATTCTGATTGAGTAAATGATGGAATGGTACAAAACATTAGTATTATTAATAATACATGACGCATATTATTTTCCTTATAATTATATAATAAAAAATTATATCATAGAGCTCTAAAATAGTAAAGATTTATAAACAGATTACATACACAAATAGATTGCAATAACAAGAGATCAAAAGTATAATATATTAATCAATAAATTTGACAAAATTATATCAGGATATACAATATGACCAACCAACCAACCAACCAACCAACCAACCAACCAACCAACCAACCAACCAACCAACCAACCAACCAACCAACCAACCAACCAACCAAACAACCATTAAATAAATTAATTTATGGTGATAATAAAGAAATTTTAGTTTAATCACACTTAATCACTAATGAATCGATAGATTTATG
>JAGUQW010000018.1 GCA_030154445.1 Spirochaetota bacterium
AGAAAAACAATAGTGGATGATTCTTTTTTTATTGATAGGAGAATAGTTAAGCTATGAAAAATATAGAACGATCCACAATTACTAAACATATAAATAATACGAACCAAGATGTTAACACGACTTGTTTTATTAAACTAGATAAAAGTATTTTTTATTTAGTAGTTATACGAACAGGAAAAAGTAGAATGCAATATAAATTAGATAATATTTACCCTTATCTAAAGAATTGTTTTGTTTTACTTCATTCAAGATATAATTATTGGATTGTATCTGATATTCACTATAAAAAAATACTTAAACAATACATAGCTTTAAAAACATTGCCTTATACTGTTCTTGAAAATGAAATTGAAAATATTAAAAAAGATCTTTTAGAAAAAGAAATACAAAAAAATAAAGGAGCTAAAGATGTTGAATTGTTTAAGTTTTTCTAATCAAAAGGGAGGGGTAGGGAAATCTACTTTAACAATGATGATAGCTCATTGTCTTGCTACTTTAGGTTATAAGGTTTTATTGATTGATGTTGACCCACAGGGGTCTTTAACATCGTTGTTTAACAAACCTTTTACAAATACTTTTAAAGAATTAATATACTCTTTTAATAATAAAAGGGATACTACTACTTTTGATGATGTTGTAATAGAAGTTCGAGAGAATCTTTTTTTATTACCTACAGCAAGTGATGAAGAATTAAGACAAGTTGAAATGTTATTGAGTGGAGATCCGAAATATATCTATAGAAATCTTGCTCCTATTTTAGAAGAAAAAGGATTTGATTTTGTTTTAATAGACTTTGCGGGAGCATGGAGTATTTTAGAAAAAGCGATGTATTGTTTTTTAAATGAATTATATCTTGTTATTTTACCTGACATACTATCTTTAGAATGTATGAGCGATCAATTTACTATGCTAAAAACAGCAAGCCAAATAGCAGAGAGAGACATCGTTAATAATTTTGTTATTATTAATAATATGGACTTTAGAAAAAAAGTAGGAAATCAAATTAAAGAAGAAGTTGAAAAGAACAACAAGACTTTAATAATCCAAACAGACGCTAAAATTCAAACTTTTCAATTACTCAATCAAACGCCTTTTGACGATATTATAATCGATGGAATGCACCCAAATAAAACAAAGATATATGCAGATATTAAAAACATTGTCAATGTTATTATAAAGGCAAAAGGATAATACATGAAAAAGCAAATCACCCCACAAGAACAAGCATCTTCAAATAGATTAAGTCAACTAATAGGAAGTACAGAAGAGGCAAAAATATCTCCAGTACCTATTATAAATACACCGATAACAAATTATAAGCCAAACATTACCGTTAAAGACGAGGCTTATTACAGCAATTTATTAGGAATAAAAATGATACCTACAAAAGGAAAACATTTAGGTTTCAAAGCTCCATTAACTTTTGCTATTACTACACAAAGGCAATTTGATATTTTAGAAAAAGTAAAAATATATCAAAAAAAAAATAGTGATACATTAATTGGGAGTATAATTTATCTCTTGCAATTAGGATTAGAGCAATCCGAGAAATTAGAAAATAAAAATAATAAGAAGTAATTATGTTAGAAAACAATGAAAATCTTTCTGAAAGTCTTATTAAATTTGCTAGAGATTATTTTAATAATGATATAGCAAAAGCACAAGAGCATTTATTAGAATCTGCTTTACAGAAACACGGGTATTTATCTAGTGTAAATAAGAAAACTCAGATCAATAAAAATTTTGGACAGGCAAATGCAGAGTTACAAGCTTTTATTCTTGAAATTGCAGACAAAGTCTATGCAGGTAAATATACAAGAGCTGTAATTGTTTTACTTGAAATAGCTCTTCTAAAGAATAAAGATAATATTCAAATGCACTATGTTTTTAAAGAGGCATTAAATAAAGAAATATCTTTAGACACGCTATTAAGAAGACAGTTAAGAGCTAAAAATGTTAAATTTATTCTTTCATATTCTGAATATGACCAACAAGTTATAAATGATTTCGTGAATTTTTGTAGAGATAACGATATGAGAACAAATAAAGCTTTTAATTATTTAATCAATTTGTCTTTTCAAATGTATAAAGAAATTCTTGAGGTAAATAAATGAAAATTACTATTGACTTAGTAGAAAAAATTATCGAACATGAAAAAGCTTTTCATCCTCGAAAGATGTATTGTGTTCTATTAGATATTACAGACGATACAATAAGAAATTGGATTGCAAAAGGCGAAGAGCTTTATACAATAGATCAAGGTTTATTTCAGATACCTAAAGATATTGAAGAGATGAGAGCAAGAAAAAACTATTCAAATAATGAATTGCTTATTTTTTTATACGATCAAATAAAGAAAGAAAAAACAGTCTCAGCACTCAATAGTTATGATGATATGTTAAAAACAGGGTCAAAAGGATCTATTAAAAGCTTTACAGCTAAAACAATGCTCTTAAATAAACCCGATGAAATTATAGAAGTTATGCAGTTAATGACTTCAGAATTTAATAACACCCCAAGTAAGAACAATGCTACAGAAGAAATCTCTTACTCTCGAGAATATCTTGAAAATTTAGCAAAAACAGGGAAACAAAATGAAGAAAACTAACAATGCTTTAGAATTTTTAACAAGAAAAGGAATTATCTTTGATAGTTCCATACCCGAATTTAATGATAATGCAGAAACATTTTTTCAAAAACTAGGTATTAAAAATATTCTCTTTGAAATTTCAGATACTCCAAAATCTTTTTACTCATGGATAAAAGCCCACATTGATAGAGGAATACAAGAACTACTAAATGAATTTTATGAGGGCGAAAATGTTGTAACAAATTATAGAATAATGGCTATTAAGAATATAGAAAAAGTCTTTATGAGTAGAGAATTTATAAAAATTTTTCAAAGTAAAGAACTTGAAAGATTGCTCGCTAATACTATTTTTCGTTCGAACAATAAAGCTTATACAAATTTTTATTTTATTTTAAATCATTTTGAAAAGAAAATTGTTAATAAAAAAGACCACTATGTGAAAGAGGGAACGATACACATAGCTCCTAATACAGTAATACAATCTCCCTCTGATATTGCTACTATGATTGCTAAACATGAACAAGTAGAAAATAAAGTAGATTCAATAGAAAAAGCACTCTTCCTAGAGGCTTTGACTCAAAAAACAAATGTGCGAGATGAATTTGAGAAAGTACTTTTTTTATTACATCAATTTTTTATCTTGCATGAAAAAGGTTTACATGATATGTTGGCAGAACAAGGCTTATATATTAAAAAAATTAGTACAGAAATAGCAACAACAACAAAGGTAACAAATCCAAAAACAAACAAAGTAGAAATTATAAACGGTAAAGATGAGGGCTTAGACTATTTAATGTTTACTTTAATTTTTAAAGATAAACAAAAAAATACAGCCTACGCACAACTAATAAAAGAATTAACAAATAGCCCTAATTCTTCCTATGGGCGTTCTTCTATGGGGGAAAAAAAAGCCCTATCTAAATTAGAGCAAATATCTATTGCTACGAGCGACTTTGCAAGTGTCGTTGATTTTCTTTACAAAAAGCTAGGTAAACGATCGTTGATTAATACAGAATTTGATTCATCTTTTAAGTTCTCTTTTATATTAGCAGAAAACTTTAATCTACACCCCTCTAAATATTCTGAAGAATTAATTCTCTATTATAAAAATGATTTAGGTAATAAAATTAAAACAGAGCTGGGCGAAATTTTCATAGATGATTACCATAAAGAAACAGAAAAATTAACAGAAAAATTAAAAAAAGAATTAAAAGTAGAGCTACAAGAAAACTATACAGAAAAGGATTTGCAAGATAGACTTGAAGAGGCTTTATCTGAACAAGAAAAATTCGATAAATATATACCCTCACAACTTGTAGGTCGAGAGTGGGAAGATACTGAGATTCCATTAAAAAAAATGAGAGTTTTATTAATTACAATACCCCAATTTGTTGTAGCTGAATTTGTAAATTTTAGCAAAATTAAAGATCAAGTAGGGGGTTTTATAACACCTATAACATCAACAGAGGCAAATCTTAGAACAAGTCTTGAAAAAATGATGTTAAACAGTCCCTATGGTATTGAATTGAGTACAAAAAAGAAAAGAAAACTAGAACCTATGCTTAATGCTTTTCGTCAATGTATTACAGAAATTAGAATGCTTACAGGTAATAAGACAATTCAAGTTAATACCTTAATTCGTAAAGCCTCTAATGATAGCAAATTAGAAGCAACCTATCATAAAAATGTTCGTACAAAAAGAACAATAAATAATAATCTTAAAAAAGAAGAAAAAAGAGATAAAGCGATCAAACTATTCAAAGAGCAACAATATGAAATTATTAACGCAATGTCAGAAAACGAAAGAGTTTTAGTTTTTGGAGAAAACTGGACACCTGCTATAATAGAATCTAAACTCATGCAAAATATAGCAATAGAATTTCCTCTCGAAGATGAGGCAAAATTAAAAACTTCTCTTAGTGAAATGCAAATGGTGGTAAATTTAATACGAGTACACCTTATAAAATATATAGAGGGAATTAATGAATTAGACCCACGATACACAATAAGTAACAAAGGGTTTGGGGCTGAGAGTTTGGAAATAACAAGAAATATTAAGAAAAAACAAGAATCAAAATAAATAGTACGAGGGGCTTAATAATGAAAAAGTATTTATTAATTATTTTAGAAATGATTGTCCATATTGGGAAAATAGCTATAGTATATTTTAGTTCTGTATATATTTTAGAGTTCTGCAGACAAGCTGATTGGTTTGAAGATGGTTACAAAGTAGCTTTTAATACGATTGTTGCTATACTAACAATTTGCCTACTAACACCTATACTAACTTTTAACATAAATAAATATAAATAATGACAGATCTCGGGGCTAACTTTTTATTTTTCAATCCATGACTAAAAAATATAATAATGGTATTGACTTTTTACAAATATTATTATATAATTAAGTATAAAAAAGAGGGGCATTTCTGCCCCCCTGCTAATGAGTTACTACTGCAAATAGTAACATCATTATAAGCAATAGGATCGTTCTCATAATGATTTACCTCCTTATGAGAATTTTAAAAAGCATTATGTATTATATAATGCTTTTTTTTTATCCTATTTCCTGTTATATATATATTATACTTTATTAAATCTGTCTTGTCAAGTGTTTTATACATTATTAAAACATTATTCAATCATTATTAAAACATTTATATAAATAAAAAGCCGTATGATTATTAATTTAATCATACGGCTTTTTCTCATCTGTGTACTTTTCTATAAATTCATTATATTGTTTTAATTTATTAATAATATCAGTATTTTGTAAAATCTTTTTTTCTATATTAGAATATGTTTTAGAAAATTCTACAATACCTACTTTATCTATAAATATAGACAAAGCTTTGTATCCTTTATTTTCTAAATTATAGTATAAAGTTACATAATCAAAAGTCTCTTTATGAGTACTAAAGATATAAAATTTTTTTTCATCGTGTATTTTTTGAATTTGCTTTATTTCGATATGATCATAAGAAAAAGGAAGATCTAAAGTATCATTATTATCTTGATTATTGATTAGATTCACAAATAACTTTTCATATTCATTACTTGGGAGAGGTTGCTCAATGATCCCTGATTTTTTTTCAATATAAAAAGTTGATATTGTATCGATTTTATTTGTATAGGTCAATTTCAATTCATAAATAAAATAATTTTTTTGTATTTTTTTAGTATCACAAATAATCTTAATTTTATTAGATCGATTAACTCTATTAAATTTTGATACGATCTTATTTATTTGTACTGATTTCATTGTAAAACTCCTAAATGTTTTTCTAAATTACATATATATTATACTATGCTATACCTATATTGTCAAGTGTTTTAATCATTATTCAATCATTATTCAATCATTATTATTATGTAAATATAGAAGAGTGTCCAAAAATCGCTTTAATGTTAATTAAGCGATTTTTGTATTATTCAAGTCCAAAAATCGCTTTAATGTGTCCAAAAATCGCTTTAATGTGTCCAAAAATCGCTTTAATATTATACTTTTCTATCCAAAAACTACTTAAAAGTATCCAAAAATCGCTTTAATATATCTTTTTTAGTATCCAAAAATCGCTTTAATATATCTTTTTTAGTATCCAAAAATCGCTTAAAAGCGTGTTAAAGTATTTATTTTTTATATACTTAGTTTTATGATATAATACTATTTTTTTTACTCTCTTAAAACGCTGTAAAATAAACTATAATCTATAAATATAAAAACAAGGACGGCTTACGCCGTGGGTAGCGATAAAAAAAAACCTTTTTTTGTAGAATAAATTGAAAATTCTGAGTATTCCAAGCCTCAGAAAGTCAAAAAACTATGCTTTTTAGTAAGGTTGTTTTTTTCGGTTTTATGCAATAAAACCAAGCTACCCTCTACCTCTTTTATTTGACAGTAAAAAAACTTCTCTAGTAAAAAAAACCAGTTGAAAGGGCATAAGTGCGTAAGTGTCCCCTCACGGCAAAGCCGAGGGGGGGTCGTCCGTCTATTCTCTCAAACATAGGGGGGGGGTAAAAGTTTTCTTTATTATACTAGTAAGGGGTGGTTGTTCCTCGTGTTTGTAAACACAAGGTTTTTTGACTTTTTTTTCTCTTTACAAGAGACCACCTTGAAGAGGGGGGGGGCTGTTGTTTATATAATAAATTATATTTACAGCCGAAAAATAAGAATTGTAACTTGATTTCTTTTTAAATCTGTTCTAAAATATATAAAAATAGGAAAGTTGAAAAACCTATTTTAATTTTTGAGAGGAAATACAATGTATAAATTTTTCTTTCAAAAGGAACGAACGAAAAAAGTTGTTTTTTATTATAAGTTCAATAGTGGAAACAAAATTATATTAAATAGATTTTCTATTGAAAATTTTGCTAAGCTAATTAAATTTAATAGTCTCTATCTATCTACAACTAACATTAAATTATTTGTATTTTGTATAGAATCAGCAGACAGTTTTCAAGATTTATTAAAATCTGATCTATTCAATAATAGAATTAACAAAGAGATTCATAAAGATTATTTTAAATTAATCACTCAATTTTATAGACAAAACGGAGTTATCGAATGGGATTGAAGAATGGAGACCATACCAATAAAACAAGTACAGCTAACACTCATATTCCTATTAAGATTAAAACACAATGTAAAAACACAAGCTTAGGCTCAAATTTTAGTGATATTTTTCGGTGGGGAATCTTTTTGCATAGCATAAGAAAAAAAACAAAAAATATCTGTTTTGAAAATGATAAAAGTTTTTACAATTTTTTTGAAGATGTTTTTTTTAAACTTCCAACAATTAAAGTTGAAACGATATCTCACTCACTTCGTCAAGATAAGGTTCAAGTCAATTTAACACCTAAATTGATGAGGTATTTAAATAGCATAGCGGCTGAAGAGATCCCCCAAGCAGTAGTTAGATATTCAGAATTTATTTTGAATCTTGACTCTATTTTTGATTTTGATTCTTCTGAGAATAATTATGAAAAATTAGTTAATATTTATGCGTGTATTTTAAAAATTCTATTTCAATTTTAAGGATTCATTATGAGCATTAGTAAAGAAGCATTAAATGAATTTCTTAATAACAAAGAAGATCTTAAAGAAGAAGAGGAAGAACCCGAGCAACCTCCCCAAGAAGAAAAAAAGGGGCATAATAATAACGAGTCAAATCAGTTAAGAAAAGATTTTTTAAAATTATATGATAAAGAATCAGATCCATTGAATAAACTTATTTATTTAGGAATGGGGCTAATTGTAATCAAAGGCGGAGAGATCCCAGAGATCCCAGAATATCAAAGAGAGATATTAAAGTTTTATTGTAAGTATCATACTCAATATAACTTGAATATTCAAGCTTGTGTAGGACATGCAAAAACAACCCTTATCACAGATATAATACAAGTTCACGAATACATTCAGAGCAGAAATCATACTATTTTGTATCTTAGTGAGAGTGATAAAGTAGCACAAACTAGGTTAAATCAAATTGTTAGTATGCTTGAAAAATACAAAAGTATTACAGGTGAAAATATTAAATTTACTCAAAATAATACCTCAGATTTTAAACTTTTAGGAAACGAACAAAGAGACCCGTCAGGGCAAGCAAAAGGTATTTTGTCAAAATTTACGGGTGCTCATGTAGAACAAATAATTTTAGATGATATAGAAACCTTAGATACAGTATCTGTTATGAATGATATTATTAACGCATTAGATACAAAAGTAAATGAGAGGCTTTCTCCTACTGGTAAGCAATTAGCAATCAATACCCCATATATGGAAAATGGAGCAGTCTCAATATTAGAACGACGAAACGGCTGGCTAACATTAAAAATTTCTTTTAGTGAGAGTCTAGTAGACCCTCATCTTTTAGAATCAACAATAAAAATTATTGAACTAGCTGAAGATATTCCAGAAGCTACAAAAGATAAAGTAATTGGGTTTTTATATGAAAAACTTATTTTTAATTCAATAACTGTTTTAGAAATAAGTTGTATAGGACAAGATGAATTAATTAAAAAATATTCTTCAATGATAAGAGCTTGTATTGACTTTTCATATAAAATGAAAATCATAGAAAGAGGGATTATTATTGAAGAAAAATCTTTGCCCGAATGGGGATACTTTGTTAAGACACAAGGTCAAAAGGTTTTAAATTCTTATATTGATACACCAAAATCTTATATGCAAACATACGCATTAACAGCTGAATTTTTTAACGAGGGTGGATTTTTTACAAACCACTCAAAAGCTATGCGTAAAGCTGAAGAAACAAAACAGCTTGAACTCAATATATATCATAAAGTTTTTTCTTATGATATGAGTTTGCAAGGTAGAAAAGGAACTGTAATAACAGAGGCTCTTTTTACAGAAAAAGAAATTATTGTTAAGAGAAAAGTTTCTTCTTTCAATAGTATAAATGAATTTATAGCCTATACGAATACTTACCCTGATAGTATACATGTTCCTGAAAATAACGGGTGGCAAAAAGTAGTTCTTGAACTAGCTATGGCAAATGAAATTCCCGAAGAAATACATAAAAATATTTACTTTCATACAACCCCTTCAAATCCTAACACGATTTTAAGGTCTAAAATGGAGATGAATCATGCTTTTTCTACTGGAGAAATGGTTATTGAAGAAGAGGGCGAGGGGATAGATGAACTTAAAAAATCACTTCATAAGTACGCAGGGATAAAAAAAGGTAAAGATCAATTTGATGATATTGACTCTTTATGGTTTTTATTTTACAACAGAGAGGGGATAAGAGAGCTTATCGCTAATCGTTTAAATACTACATCTACAAAAAAAAGTTATAAAAAAAATAGAAAAATAAGAGGATTATAAGCATGCAAGAAACAATAAATCTTATGATTTCTCTACACAATAACGCATTTCCAAAATGGAAAAGTTTATATAAGACCTATTTCAATATTAATTATATGCCTTATATGAAGATCCAAGTTGAGAGACTTGTCAATATCATAAAAGATATTTTTTTAACACCAAGTCTTGAGACAGAAGATACAGACATTTTAAACGAACTCAAGGTATTAACACTCTTTACAAAAAACACTCTATTGAATTTTAATAAGGATATTAAAATTGCTATGCAAGACGGAGTTATTACCAACAACGGAATTTTACATGTTTATTTTTCAAAAAAAAATAAGCTTATTATAAGGCGTAGAGATCCTTTTAGTATTGTATATTTTGAAGATTTACAAGGAGAATTATTTGTAATTGATAGAAATAGTTATAAATGTTGGACGGAAGACCATATTTATTTTTTAGATAACAACTACAAAATAATAAAATCAGAAAGAAATTATTATAAACTAATCCCTTTTATTCAATACAGCCCCCATCGAATAGAGATAGGAGGAACAGCAGGAAGAAGAGACTCTACAATTTTAGCAGGAATAGGAGCTGAAGACCTTGAAAATATACAAATTAGACTAAACGAAATTTCAGAAATGAAATTAGACACCCTTGATAAAATTACAGATCCTCTATATGCTTACACGGGCAATATAACTCCTGAGATTATTCAAAACAAACTGGATACACGAGAGCCTATAAAATTGACTGCTGATGATAAAATGTTTCCTTTAGAGTCAAATAATTCTCTTGCCTTAAATGTTCTCGAGGGATCTCGGAACGAGACAAGAAATACTTTAAATGAGATGACAGGACAAACAGGCTTAACAATGGGAACTAGTACAAGTACATCGGCTAGTACATCACTTGTAAAAGAACATAAGTCGGCAATGATGATAAATCTAAGAGACTATGAAGACGCTTATATAATTTTATATACAAGTATTGTAAAACTCATTATTACTTTAAAAAGTTATAATGATAAATCATTCGAAATGATAAACCCCAAAGAAATTATTATCAAAAAACACGATAACAATTTTGATAATACCCAATATATAACATTATTGCAAAATATTACGGCGATGTTAGGCAACGCTACAGAAGAAACAATGTTAGATTTAGTATTTGAATTCTTGCAGCCTCAAGTAATGGCTATAGCCTCTCAGTCGGCAGACCCTGAAAGTTTTATTCGTAAAATTAAAACAATCGTAGAAAAAAGAAAATCAGCTTTAAATCAAATGAAAGCACAACAAGAACAGCAATTAGCCTTATAACAACAACAATAGGAGGTCAAACAATGAAGTCGCAAGTAGGACAAAGCATAATAAACCAATCAAAACAAAAGGTTGCTGATCTTGTAAGTGGAGCAACCCATCCTCGAGGGGCTGAGATCGATAAAGAAATTTCAGATATGAAAAGCTCTTTACAGGGAATGTCTTTAAAGGGGCTTGATAGATTTGTTGAGAAACTTAACGAAGAAAATCAACAAATGGAGAAAGTATCTGCAGGCGTTGATTTAGTAGAGTTTGTAAAAACGCAACAAGCAAACACAGAAGAATATCTACAGAAAATTGATTCTCAAGATACAGAACTAATAAATTTTGCTAAAGTCTCAATGCTCATGTATCAAATGTTTCTTCGTCAAGATGAGATGATAGATATTACTATAGAGATAGCAAAATCAGTTCTCGATCAAATTCAAGAAATTTATAACGCAGAAGATCAAGACGAAAATTTTGCTACTTTGGAAGAAAGCAATAGTAAAGAAGTTGTTAAAGAGGCTCTTGAACTCATGCAAGCAACTAACCAAGAAAAAGCACCAGAGGAGAAAATAAGCTTAGAAGAGGCGATAAAACAAGTAATCGCAAAAAAAGGAGCAGGTCAACAGACAAGAGAAGAAGAGTTACCTACAACACAAAACAGTCAAATTAATAATCCAAACGCAGGAATACACAAATTTTTAGAAAATAAAAAGAATAAATAAAGGAGGATGAAATGCCCACAACAACAACAAATAAAGGAATAAATACAGATTCAAAAATAGCAGAAATTTTAATATCAAGCTCAATGGACAAATTAGAAGTTTTACCCGCTGTATTTTCGGTTTCTAATATAGATACTGGATTAGCACAAACTGAACTAGAGGGTCATTTAAGTGTCGAGATATTAAAGGAGCTAGGAACAGGATCTCAACACCCTATGAGAAAAGCTCCTATCACAGCAGAGGAAGATTTAGAAGCTGAAAAATTTTCGGCTTTTGCTAAAGCTTTTTATGGTACGGGTAAAAGATCCAAACAAGATATAAAAAGACTGTTGGAATCCTTAGAGCTAAATCCTGATAACTTTTTAAAAGGTGGAGGAAATGGATATAAAGGGCTAGTTAGAAAAGCTATGAAAGCTGTTGAAGTTGCTTTGCAACAAACAGCACCTACAAACTCAGATACATCAATTCCTAGTCTCTATGAAATGTCAAAACAAGGAATTTTTGCAGGAATAGACGGGACTAAATACCCTGCTTTTCAACCTCAATTTTCAGAAATTAAAGGAAATAAAGCTATATTATCTGCTATAAAAGAAAATGGTGTTTTTCCTCTTGGTTTAGTACAACTTAATCTCTTAATAAGAGCAATCAACAAATGTAACACAAAAGCTACAGTTATATTCGCAGGGTCTAATTTATTCAATACAATGATTGAATGGAAAGAGAACAACAAACATTTATTTGAAAGATCAAGCTTTGATTTTACAGATAATAAATATATGGGACTTGAATTAATTGAATGCTCTTATGGTGATTGGGGATCGAAAATTGAGTTTACTAATAGATGTATGATCTTTGGCTTAGATTCTTTACAAATTAGAACCAACGAAGACCACCTAACAGCAGTTGATGGAGACGGGATTGAAAATGACGGATTGTCTAGAATTATGAAAGTTGTATCTATCATCTATTATTTTCTTATTGCTCCTTATAATAGAGCAGGATGTGGACAAGCTTATTTTCCCGATTTAGAACTCCTAAAATAGGATAAAAAATGCTCGTATAATAGGATGAAAAATGTTAGATCGAATAAAGATAAGAAATAAAGTTTATAATAAATTACACGATGATAACTCGGGTAATGGAGCTTATACAATAGAATATATCAATGATCTTATTGAACAAGCTTTTATAAATTTTTGTATTCAAACAGAGACAATAAAATTTAAAAATCATATTAAAAATGAAAAATATTGTTTCGGTCTTTTTTCGATTTCTATCAGTCCTAAAAATATTCAGATCACAAAAAACGGAAACTACTTAAAAGTATCATCCCCTTGTGAGGTCATATGGGTTTATGCTCACTATGAAATAGTTAAAGAATCTCATGGAGAATTAAACTTTGAGTATATCAAATATACAGAGGGTTTGATTTCTCTCCATGAGAATGCCATTATTTATAATATATTATTTTTATTATTCACAGAAGAACAAAAACAACAACAAGCAAATCACTATTACAGAGAGTTTGATAGAGCTTACAACCAAATTAGAAACTCAAAATTTAATTCTATAAAAGAGGGCTAAAATGGATTTTTTCGGAATCAAGGCAAGAAAGAAAAATAATAAACTAGACAGACAAAAAGACAAGCAAATGAATAACTACTCACAAGCAGGCGACGGAATAGTCGACAACCTAATCGCCTTTAATGAAAACTCCCAAAAATTCACATCAGATACTTTAGGAAAAGAATACACCACTAAATTAGGAAGTATAGAGAGTGGATTTAATAATAAATCTGCGAACGCTTTAACACAAGCTACTATGAGCGGGGGTGGGGTTTCTTCTACTAGTATGAATGCTCAAGCAAAGATAGAGTCAGAAAAACAAAGACAGTTATTTAATACAGATCTTTCTTTACAACAAAAGGCAATCACACAGGCTAACGCAGGATTTCAACAACAACAGAAAAACACTCTTGGTAATTTAAGTTTTTTGAATAGCAAGAATTACGAAGACGAAAGAGGTACATTTGGAAAATTATTTGAAGTAGGAGCTTCAATAGGTAGCCGATTTATTCCCTAAAAATAAGAGGACATATTATGCAAAAAAATATAAAAACATTCGAAGATTCTTTAATTAATGGTTTAGGTTCAGTACTAAATGGTTTTGCCAATAGATACGAACTAAAAGACCAAAAAGAACAACTACTTAAACAAAGAGCTCACGAATTAAACCTAGCTCAGACAAAAGCTAATGCAGATTTATATAACGAACAAGAAGAAAGAGAACATCAACTAAAGCTACAACAAGAAAAAAATAAAGCAACAAACAAGAACACCAAAAAAGAGCCAACGCCTCAAGAAAAAGCAGACTTAGAAATAGCAAGAATTTATAATGAGGCACTCGCTAAAAAAGAAGATCCAAACAATATTTTTGCTAATATGCTATCTGCTCAAATAGAAGTTGGTAAAGGTTCTACAGATCCAAAAATAAGACAGTTATTTATAGATACAGAAAAACAAGGATCTCATAATATTAGCTTTGAACAAGCTGAAAATATGACAAAAGAAGAATTACAAACAGTTTTAAATACTCTCGAAGAAATGGAAAAAGCAGGTATTACAATGGATCAAGAATATAAAAATAGAATAAAAATGCAATTAAACAAAGAACCTAAGAAGAAAACAGGACTGTTTGGATTTTTTAGTAAATAAAATTATCGATAATAGTAATTATGTAAACAAACTAATAAAGAGTAAAACATGACAGATCAAGAATACCTAAATCAACAAAATTTTTTAAACAGTCAAGGAAATAAGATCAATACCCCTACTTCTTTAGTGGATTCTTTTTTAGATTTAAGTGTAAATAAAATCGGTCTTGCATTGGGTAAAGGAGCTTTAACAGTTCTTGGATTAGGTAACAATATCACAGCAAGTGCAGTTGATTATTTCCTTGACGGAGATCTTGACAGAGCTTTTTTAGATAATAATTTTAGTGCGATGTATGGCGACCATAAAAAAAGTAACAACGAAAAAATGGAGTGGTGGGAACATGTAGGAATGTTCGGCGTGGATGTAGTCTTAGACCCTACTACATGGATAGGCGTTGGGACAATTTCTAAAGTTGAAAAGCTTAATGACGCTTTAAAAGTTGTTAATGGAGCTGGTAAGTTAAAGGATATTAACGACCTTAAAAAAATTGAAGATGTTATTAAAGTTGTTACTGAAACAAAAGATGTGCTGTTAAAAGCTAACACTCCAAAGGCTACAAAAGGAGTTATTAGAGCTAACAAAAAAGCTTTAAAAAAACTTAATACAGCTGAAAATATTTTAAAGTCAGAAGAGCTGGCAGGTTTAGGGCGTTCTTTAGTAACAGGAGATAAAAGCGTAAAAACGCAAAAACTTAACGAATATGTACTTGAAAAAGTTAAATTAAAAAACAATCCTAATTTGATTACTCCCGAAAATGTTTACGATCCAAATACTCAAAATGTTTTTCATAGAGCCTTTGTTAATGATGATGTTAAACTTGTGGCAGATAAAAAATTAAAAAAACAACAGAAACAGATTAAAAACATTATTGAGGGAAATTATAGCGATGAAATTAAGAAATTAACAACAGATTATAATATATATGCTCCAGTTGTAAAATCTTTAGAAGAAGTAATTCAAAAAGGAGTTACAGAACTTTCTGAAACTCAAACAAAAACCATTTCAAAAAAGACAGGGCTATCTGTAGCTAAATCAAAATATGCTATTCAAGATTATAAAAAGATTATTCAAAAATTAGAGACAGCCTTAAATAATGAACCTATACAAGAATCATCGCTCAAGGGTATAGCTAACTATTTTCATGCAGATTCTATCAACGAAGTAACCAAAATAAGTGATAGCGTTGATACCCTTATTAAGAGAGAACACCAAGTAACCACTAGAAAAATTCAAGAGCTTGCTAAAAAGAATGAGATACCGTTAGATTCTTTTAATAATCAGATCATTGAATTTATTGAGACAGGAAACAAAAATTTTCTTAATGATGAGAGCTTAGCATTTGCAAAAGAGATAGATAATAAATTCAAAACCTTACATAAAATTAATGAAACATCATTTATGGGTAACCTTGCAAAGGTTACAGAAGTCGGCTATATACCTCGTCGTTTAATAGATCCAAATAAAGAAAGTATTGAAAAATTTACAAAACTAAAAGATGATAATTTCAAAATTCATAAAATGGAAATGTCAAAAGGAAGAACAACAAAAAACCAAAGTTTTTTAGAATTACAACAAGAATTGACAAAAAAAGGAATAGGAACTTTAAACACAGATATAGGTTATCTTATTGCTGATTCTACAAGAAAAGCAAGTAAAAACGCTAAGATGTCAACTATTAAAAACGGAACTAAAAAATACAGAGGAAAACACGAAGTTAAAGGATCTGTATTAACAGGACATGAAGAATTAAGAAGTACTTCTGCCGAACTTGACACAGCTGAAAATATTTTAAAAAAACTGAAAACTAAAATAAGTCCCGAAATCTACAGTCAAATAGAACATTTTAATCTAACGAAAATCAAAGAAGAATTACCTAAATTAATGAACTCAAAAAAAGCAAATGATCTTCTCAAAAATGTTTCAAATATTATTAAAAAAACAGATACCTACTACCCAAAAGCCGTAATTGATAAAATTGATAGATTTTATTACAAAAATAAGGAAGTAAAAGATCTCCCTAATATTTTGAGAAAAGGTACAACCGTACTAACTCAAGCATGGAAAAAGTGGTCATTAGCTCCTATCCTAAGCTACCACACCAACTCTTTTATAGATAATGCCAACAATCTATTTATAGCAAAGCCACAAGCTTTTAAAGGTATGGGCGAAGTCATGGAATTATTAAAAGGGAAAAACATAAAAATTGATACTCCTTACGGGAGTCAATCAGTACATATCGACGATTTTATTCTTGAGGGAGTAACAGGAGGTAAGTATTCAGAAAGTGAATTTGATTTTCTTAAAAAATTAGATAGTACCCCAACAAACAAAATTAAAGAATTTTTAAAAGGTAATAATAAGATTGTTGAAAAAGGTTTTGAATTTGGTAGTATAGCAGAAGATGTTTTTCGTATTGCTTTTAGTTTGGAAGATCTTAAAAACGGAATAGATATAAAAACATCAGTAAAAGAATTAACAGATTTCTTTTATGATCCTAGTAAAAATACAAAAGTAGCAAGAGATCTATCAAACGGAGTTATGCCCTTTGCCTCTTTCTTCTTTTTTAATTCAAACAAAACCTTAAATAGATTTGCAAAAAGTACAGGAAGATCATCAATACCTTTAAAAATGGTAAATTCTTCAAAAGCTGATGAAGATAAATTTTTAGTAGAGGATTCATTTACAGATAATGAAATGGGACTTAGACTCAATGCAAGTGAAACACTTAACTTGACATCAAAATTTTCACAATTTGATTTGTTCAATATTGCTGATACAATATTTAGTTCAGAATCAGCCCCTGCAGGACTTCTTAATGTTGTACAAGGCTATTTAGGACCAGCTAAAGGACTAATAGAATCTATAGTAAATACGAATTTTTCTACAGGACGAGAGATAGCACCAAAATACAATCCTACGGATTCATTTTTTGGTATAGAATTAGATAAACGGGTCATAAAAGCCATTACTTCACAAGTAAGATTAGCCTCCGTATTAAACAACTTTTTAAAAGATAGTAAGGGAAATTTTTTACTCGACACCTACAAAGATTATGGTTTAAAACAAGGAGCTAGAGAAACCTTTGACAACATAGGATATTTATTTTTAGGCTCTTCTTTTAATAGAGATCTTGAGAAATCGGGACAATTTGCAATTAGAAAAGCAGGAGAGCAAAAAGCATTCTATAAAAAAGAATTAAAAGAAAACATAAGATTATACAACCAAACAGGCGAACAAAAATATCTTAAAAAAAGTGAATCACTAAAAAAAGATATGATAGAAGCTACACAAATTCAAAGCGAAATTCGTAGAGAAATGCCAAAACTTAAAAAAGAACAAGCTTTTATACAAAAAGAAGTAAAGGACAAATACAATATTGATTTGTCTATCCCTAACCCACTTGATCTCATAGAACAAATAAAAAATAACAATTCAAAATTTTTGAAAAAAGAAACTCCTGTAGAAGTTTTAGAAACCTTAGACGGAGATACTTTAAAAGTTAAAATGCCTAATGGTAGTGTAGAGTATGTTCGGCTTGCAGGAATAAATGCTCCTGAAAAAACAGATCAATACCACCCATTAAATATTTATAGTGAATTAAATAATAATCAATTTCATTTTGAAAATTCAAAAACAGCCCTTGAAAATATTATTAAAAAATCAACAAAGAATATTACAATCAAAAATATTACAAGATCAAAAAGAGATAAGTACAATAGACCTATAGTACAACTTATCGTTGATGATATAGATATTAACAAACACCTTATAGAACAGGGTTATGCAACCCCTGACTTTTTAGAAGAGATAGAAAGTAAAGAATATAAAGAGCTGCTTGAATCAGCTGCTCTTTTATCAAGTCAAGAAAATAAAGGTATTTATAAAGATTTATCAAAGTCGGCTCAAGATACTTATAAAACAATGTTTAATAATCATTTTATTAAAACAAAGGAATTATCAAATGCAAACTGATTTGTCATTAAAAAATATACAAACCAATCATCTTAAAGACGAGGCTATTTATACCCTTGAAAATTCTTTTAGAACAACTACAGGACAGATCAAGGGCATAGAATTAGTAGAATCAAATTGTATTTTTGAATATCTAGGAAATAAATATTATCTCACAGGAGAAATTTTAACAGACCATAACGAGAATATTATTATCGACCAATACAACAGGCATTTTGAAAACAATGGTAATATTTTTATTGAGAGTAAAAATAACAGTCTTTATAAATTAATTACAAATACTATTGTTTTACAATCGCATAAATTTCATTTATACGAGGACAAAACTTATTTTGCTAGTATTACAAAAAATAATATTTCTTATTTAGGAACAGAAAAAGAAATTTGTTATTTGAATAATAAGGGCGAAGTTTTTTTAATTAATTTTGAAGAGAGTTATTTTTGTCATACTTCCATAGAGGGACAAGCAAAAGAAAAGATAAACTTCGATCTAAAATTAACTAGTGAAAAAATATTTTTTTTAAAAGCTCAACAAGGAATAGAGTTTATAATATTTAATAATTCTATCATTAAACATTATCAAATTTTAGGACAAGTTTTATCTATTAAAAATGAAATTACTTTTTTTCATCAACTACTAGAGGCTCAGATTTTAGATGATAAACTTGCTTTAATTTATAAAAAAGAAAAAGAAATAATTTTTCAAAAAGACAACAAAGATAGTAAAATAGTAGATTCTTATAAAGAAATTCTTACAAATAAAATTAATAAAGAATTAGAAAATCATACTATAAACTTTCTTAAAACTGATATTGTACAAAATGGAACTGCAACTACAGAAAAGGAAACCAAAAATAAATATACTACAAAAGAACATACACTAAAATTAAATAAATATAAAGTTAAATCAATAGAAGAATCTAATACTATTTCTAAAATAGAAAATCATCAAATAGTAAATTATATAGAATATATTCTAGAAATAGATGAATTTATCTACGATACTCTTTATTATTCAGCATCATATTGTGTAGGCATTAAAAAGGAATATGTAGGGAATAACGATAGGGTGGTATGGATATTTGACTACAAAAACTTAACCAGTACAGAATACAGAACTAAAATTATTAACACTCATAAAATAATAATTTCAGTTTCTTCTGTTTGGGATATTAAAAAAGAGAGCTTTAATCTTATCAATATTAACAAAAAAAAAGTAATGATTGAAGAGGAGCTAAAAGAAGAAGATAAAAAAGAAAAAATTATTATTGATTATAAAAAAGCAATTACCAATATATCATCTGTAGCAACTACGATAGATTATATTCATAACAATAAGATCTTTAAAAACAGGCTTATTCTTTCATCTTATAATTATCCCATAGAAAAAACTATACTTGAATATATAAATAATAAATTTGAGATAGAGTCTGTATTAAAAGAAATAGCAATGCCAATTTTATTTGACTATCAAAGAGGACAAGAGCAATTTTTACACGACTCTATTAACATAGAAAATAGTATTAGTTTAGAATTTATGCAGGGGAATATTTATTTTAATTCTTATCACAACTTAACAGTCAAGAATGATTCTTTATTGTCAGATTATAAGGAAAAAAGAGCAATAATATATAAAGCACTAGATGAACATAAAATCACAAAATGGGAAATGCAAAGCCATTATATTCTTTATAATAAGAATATATCAATTTATGTATTAAACGGAACGGTAGAATTCACTTTAACACCCTCCCCTATTAAAAAAATACACAAATACGCATTTGGTGGACAATTTATTTATATCGTTTACGAGGAAGATAGACAAGTTGTAAATATACAGAATTTTAATAAACAAAATCAATTTGATTTTATAGGTACAGATTCTAATATTGAAGAGATAGAGGCAACCTCTGGAGGTACTTTTATAGCCTCAACAAACGGAGTAAGCTTTTTAAGAACTGTCTCGACGGGAAACGGAATAGAACAATATTTGTCGGCTAAACAGCTAAATACAGATGTACTATCTATAGGAAAAGATATTTTATTTTTATACGGCGAAAACATTATCTACTGTATAAGAGATAATAACATAAAAACCTATGAATGGAAGATAAAAGAAGCTCCTATTTTAGCAATGAAAAAACAAAATTATTATTTGATACAGACAGAGGACAATAAAATTTATTTATTATCCTTGAATACTGGAGAACTATCTCTATTTTCAAAAAGTAAAGAGCTGAATTTTACCTTAGATTATCAAATTAAACACGAAGAAATAGCTTATTTTTTGAAAGACTCAAACCCTACTTTTTCTTTCTCTTGGAGTCAAGATAAAAAACGAATTATTAGAAAAATAACCAGTCAATCTAAAATAATGAAAGCTATTATTAACAACAAAGAAAGGAAAGTATTTAAAAATATGGACGAATATTTTGTTAATTGTAGTGAGATTATGGGTAAAGATATGTTTTCTGAAATTACTTTTGAAAAACAAATAGGATCACAAATAACAATAGAAACCCTTTAAGGAGAATATATGGATCATGGAGATGAAACTTGCAGAAATCAAGCATTAGAAGTTTGGAGTACCTTAACAGATAAGAGACTAAACGAAATTTTTGAAAATCTTACAAATCAAGAATTTGAAAAGGCAAAAATTCTAATAGAAAAATTCACAAACACAGAGTGGCAAGCAATTCGAGAAGTCATGCTAGGACATCAATTAGCTTGTGAAGAGGCTTTGAAATACAATAAAGAGATTCAAGATGATGTAAAAGAAGATCTCAAATCAGTTATTCAGCTTGTTAATAATTTACAGGAAATTCAAAAAAACATTTCTAATGCAAGCGAGCAAGCGACAAATGCAAGCGAGCAAGCGACAAATGCAAGCATTCAGTCACTAAATGCTAGTGAAACATCTGTTAATGCTAGTGAAGTGTGTAACAATATTTTTCAACAAATAGAAAAGCTTGCAGAAAAAACGAATATCAATGCAGAGCAATTAACAAAAGATGTAGAGCAAGTAGTAATTTATGTTACGAAAGCACAAGAATTAATTGTAACTTTAGAGGCTTTTCAAACATTACTCCCTGATGTCAACCAACTTACAGAAATGATTGAAAACATTACAAGCGAAGTACTTCCAGACCTTAGACGAATGCAACAATCATTGATAGACCAACTGTCGGATTCTCAAATAATGTATGACGATTTGCGTAATAACATTATCCCAGTATCAACAGACTTATTGGAAAAATTAACAATCTTAAATGAGGAAATCATAAAAGCAGATATTTCTCAAATCAAGATTGATTTAGCTCAAATTGTAACTTACAAGGAAGAGATCGGAGACTTGCTCACTCAACTCAATACTTTGATTACAAATGCAGAAAGTTTAAAAAACTCTTTAATACAAGCTATTGAAGATAAAAAAATAGAAAGTCTCGAAGAAATGGAATCACACAAGCTATTAGCTAGAGAACAATTCACAATACTTGCAGAAGAAAAAACAAAGGGTTTTACAAATCTTGCAACTGATAAGACAAATGAATTTACAACACTTGCAGAAGAAAAAACAAAGAGTTTAACAGATCTTGCAGAAGAAAAGACAAATGAATTCACAATACTTGCAGAAGAAAAAACAAAGAGTTTAACAGATCTTGCAGAAGAAAAGACAAAGGGTTTTACAGATCTTACAGAAGAAAAGACAAAGGGTTTAACAGATCTTGCAGAAAAAAAGACAAATGAATTCACAACACTTGCAGAAGACAAGACAAAGGGTTTTACAGATCTTGCAACTGATAAGGCAAATGAATTCACAACACTTGCAAAAGAAAAAATAGAAACTTTTTTAAATCTTATTCATCCCATAAACTCCACTTATACCCAATATCCTGATGAAACTACAGGATTATTTGATGACACAGAAACACCAAGATCTTTGTTTGGTGGGGACTGGGAACAAATCTTTACAGATAAAGGTATTTTCTTCCGTACTGAGGGTGGACTATCTGCAGAGAATCGTGATGCATCTACAGGTATTCAATTAGATTCTATGCAGAAATTGACGGGTGAGTTTGTTATTAGAGCAACTGGTGTTGGTAAATTAATTTTAGGATCTAGTGGTATTTTAACTAATACTAACATTAACATTACTGAGTATGGTGTACAAGAACAGAGTAACATTTCCCCTAGACAAAGAGAAATAGTTACTTTAGACAACTCAAGACAAGCAAGAACATCAACAGAAAATAGATCTATAAATATGCTTATGAAAATTTGGAAAAGAATAGGATAAATAAAATATGAAAGCACTATACAATACAGAAACAAACTTGATTACAAGATTGATAGATACTACAGAACAAAATATAGATAAATATCTAAAAGAAAATGAAGATTACAAAAACTATCCTTTTAACAATGATCTTAGTAAAGGACAAAATATCAATAAGTATACTGATATGGGTACACTTCGACCAAACTCGGAATTAGTCGCAGAGAATTTAATCACTCTCGGAGAAGATCAAATCTTAGACGGCGAGATAATTCGTGATCTTACAGAGGAAGAACTACAAGAAAAATATCCCGATCGATATCCTACTCTTGATCTTGAGGAAATCACTATTACAAAAGAACTTCAAATAGTGGAGAGTGAAATAAAAGCCATCGAAGAAGAGGCTTTAAAAAGCTTAATTCAAGATAGAATACACAAGGAGATTTAAGATGAGTAAAAAAAAAATCATTCCTAAAACAGAACAAAAAGAGCCTATCAATCAACCTGCAGAGCCAACAACAAAAGAAAAATATTTAGCTCTTCAGAAGAAAAGAGAAGAGTTGATACAGAAACAAAAAAGAAATAGCACGAGGTAACAGGTGGAAAATTTAGATATACGCTCAGAATTAAAAGAAGTTATAAAGGAATTTCATAAAATGAATGCAAATTTTATTAAACTCTTTGAGAGAGATAGCGTTCATAAAAATAGAATCAATGATCTCGAAGTAGATCTAAAACAACTTAGAGATAAAATAGACACCAGTAATAATTTTATAAATAAAGCTCTTGGGGCTTTAGCTATAATTGGATTTGCTATGCCTATTATTTTAAAGTTTATGAAATGAAGAATAAAGAAAAGCCCCTATCATATTTTACTAATAGGCTATCTATAGGAATGATTTTTATATTTTTTCTTATCTCGTATAGAGTAGTTTTCATATATGATGACCATAGGGAAAGAATTATATCATTAGCAATAGCACTTAGTACGAGCATAATATCGTTAATCGTAACGATAGCAAGCCCTAATAAAAAAGTAGAATGGCTTAGTAAAATACTAAATAGAAAAAAATAAAGGAGTTTTAATATGACTCCAGTAAAAGATATATTTCAAGACTCCGTTAAAATAATAGGTAAAATTGCAAAATTAGATTGCTTAAGGTACGGAACAACAGGGCTTGCATCACTTTATTTTGTTTTATCCCTACCAAGTGCTAATGAAGAAATACTCTTTAAAGATAAAGTCAAAAGAGATATTTATATCCCTTGCACCATTTATGGCGATAAAGCAGAAGAGTTAGGAAAACTTGTTACAAATCGTAAAATCAAGCTTGGAGATTCATTAGAAATTATAGGTTCTCATAGGAATATCTATAAAGATAAACACACAGCCCTTGAAATTAAAGTAAATCATTTTGAAGAAATACAAGATTCATTATTTACAGAAGAAATAAAATGATAAAATAAATTCAAAATTTACAGGGTAGGAAGATATAAAAATGGAAAAATGCGAATACTGCAATAAAGAAATAAGTTGTTACAGTGTTGACGATGATCATAAAATTATCTGTGATAATTGTATTATAGAAATTTATAATATGGAGGAATAAAAAATGAAAGTAAGTAAATATTTTGAATTAAAAGAATTAACTCATAGCAAAACAGCCTTAGCTCGAAAGATCCCAAACCATCCCAATTTTGAACAGCAAAAAAATCTTGTCTTATTAGCAAAAAAATATCTTGACCCAATAAGAGAATTCTTAGGTAGACCTTTAAAATTGACTTGTGCTTTTAGGAATGATGAAGTTAATGCTCTCGTCGGTGGAGTCAAGAATTCTATACATAAGCAAGGAAAAGCTGGAGATATGATCATCTTAGAAAAAGATTATCAAAAAGTTATGCAATGGTTAAGAGATGAATTTCCACAAGGAGTCAAAGCCATTGCTTACAAAGATAGGAATTTTATTCATATTAATATCGAAGAATATGGTATTAAAGAATTTTTGTACTGCTCCTCTTCTAAAGTTTATGTTCCTTATCAATTTGAGAGTTAAAACATCTTATAAAGATACCAAAAAATGTTTCACGAAAAAAAATGTTTAAAAAATATTTGACAAAAAAAGTCGTGAAACAATGTAAATTACAAGCGTGAAACAATTTATAAAACACAATATCTCACGAAAAATAAAAATGTTTCACAGAAAAAGAGGTTAAAATGGATCTATTTAAAATGTTTAATTTCACAACTTATTCCCTAATATGAAAGCGATAATTTCATCTTTTTGTATAGGTCTTATAGTCGGAGGAATAAGTATATTTATATTTTTAAATAAAGTTAATACTCTTCCAGTAGCAACAATACAAATAAGCTCAACTGATCCTAAACAAAAAATTACAGAAGAAATATTAGAAGTTAAAAGTAATAGAAAAACAATTTTTGCAGAAAGTTCTTTTAATGTTTCTAAAGCTGGAGAGTTAAAACATCTTATAAAGATACCAAAAAAAGATCTTCAATTTAATCACTCTGTTTATTCAGAATTTATTTTTTTGATCCCCAGTCAAACCCCCCTACTCTCTTTAGGTTATTCCTATAAAAAATTTATTTTCAGAATTTATTATGGATATTCCTTTGAAAATAAACATCAAGAGTACGGTATCTCAGGAGGTGGCAAGTGGTCTTTTTAATATTAGATAACAATGTTTTAACAATGATTAAATAATGTTTTAATAATGTATAAAACACTTGACAATATAACAATATTCATGTATGATAAATATGTAATTTGAAAAAACAATTTATTAAAAGAGGTGATTTAATGAGTCAAATTAAAATTGGGGAAGGGGAGACAATAGAAATACAATGTGCTATAGAAATTTTACAACAAAAAGGATTTACAGAAAAAGGAGCTAAAGAATATCTATTAGAATTAGGTGCAAAAACTTTAAGTAATTACATTCATGTTAATGAAACATTTAAAATAATATAATTATAATTTAAAGAACTTGACAAAATTAGTGAAAACACATATAATTATAATGTGAGCAATCACTTAGAAAAAACTTTAGTTTTTTTGAATTACACCGCCCCTCTAGGTTTTCTTAGAGGGGCTTTTTTTATACATTAATTAATAATGTTTTAATAATGTTTTAATAATGTTTTAATAATGTATAAAACACTTGACAAGATAATATTTATAAACTATACTTAATTTAACATATAGAAGAAATCCAATAAGTTAATTAATAGAAAAACAATAGTGGATGATTCTTTTTTTATTGATAGGAGAATAGTTAAGCTATGAAAAATATAGAACGATCCACAATTACTAAACATATAAATAATACGAACCAAGATGTTAACACGACTTGTTTTATTAAACTAGATA